>JAYVKG010000052.1:0-5995 GCA_043768625.1 Betaproteobacteria bacterium | reverse complement strand
AATGATGCTGCCGTCCGGCGTCGCATTGGCAACCTGCTGGTGTGCGATGTTACCGCCAGCACCGGCCCTGTTATCGACGATTACCGCGACCCCCAGATTCTCGCCAAGCTTGCGCGCAATGATGCGGGCGGCGGTATCGGCCGCGCCACCGGCCGCAAAACCGACCACCATGGTGATCTGTTTGGGCGGAAAATCCTGGGCCAATGTGTTCCCTGTTGCGCACATCAGGCCGAGCAAAAATATCGGCAGGCCAATAATAACGCTGCGTTTGTTCATGTGGTTCTCCATAACGACGGTGTATAAACAAGCCGACTTTGCGGGAAGTTTATTCCGATCCCAGCTTGAATTTGCCAGGTTGGCGTTTTTCTATTGCATATTTGAGCAGCGCCGCGCTGCGAAATATGCCGTGTGCAAACTTGCCGTAGGGCATGGTCGCGAACAACGCCAACACTACCCCAAGGTGGATCGCCAACAGCAGCGCCATCGCGCCGCTGTCGCGCCAGATCATCAGCGCGAGACCCGTCAGGCTGATCAAAAACAGCAATGCGATAAAGCCCCGGTCCATCGGCTGCTGGCGGTTATCGCCGTGATCGGGATGACGGTGCACGTTGAGCCAGAATAAGCCTGCGGGGCCCGCCAATAGTCCGATACCGCCTACCATGCCGAGCGTGACCGGCAGACTGACAAGCGGATACGGCGCCTGCAGATTAAACCCGTAGTGATATAACGTTGCCACGGAAGTCGACGCGAAGCACAGCATAAAGCCGTAAAACGTGAGGTGATGAAACCGCCGGCGCCACAACGTGAAGGCATCATCAGATTCATTGCAGCCTTCGCCGTGTCCGCCACCGAGGTAGGTGAGGAACAGGGCATGCTGCGCCGCCTCATTTACGGCGGTGGGCGTTGCCGCGCCGGGCGAAACGTCACGCCAGAATCCAACGACACCAAGAGAGAGGGCAAGTATGGCAAACCCAAACACCAGCCCAAATACTGCCGCCATTACCTGATGTGGCAATACCGCATAGAAATTGCCAGCCAGTGGCGGGTGAATCAGCGACCCGGTGCGCATGATCACGAGCAACAAAAATAACGCCAGACCGCCCGCCGTGGCTAGCGCCAGGGTCAATCCATTTTTTTTGTACAGCACTCCAAGCGGTGCCGGCCACGCGTAATCCATGTAGGTTTTCACCCGCACGCTGGCCAGCGCTTTCGGAACGTTGACGGCGAACGGATGCGGGGCCGCATACTGGCAGGCGTGCAGGCAGGCACCACAGTTGTGGCATAGATTGGCGAGGTAATGAATAGTGGCTTTGCCGAATTCCAGGCGGCGTGTCATCGCCGGAAACACGGCGCAATAACCTTCGCAATATCGGCACGCGTTGCATATCTGCATGACGCGATCCACTTCGGCTTCAGCTGCGCACAGCGGCGTCGCGTTGGCTGCCAGTGCGGCCGCCTCGCGCGTGAGGGCCTCAAGCGGCGGCACGTTGCGTTCCTGTCACGCTGTCCCTTAGCGGGCCGTGAGCAACCCGTGCTGCCTCGGCACCCGCGATGCAGCCGAACGCCGTGCCAATGGCCATCCCCACGCCGGCGGTATAACCCTTACCCAGTACATTACCCGCCATCATCTCGCCTGCAACAAATAAATTAGCGCTTGGCCTGCCGCCAAAATGAACTGCGGCATGCTCGTCAACCCTGAGACCAAGATACGTGAAGGTAATGCCCGGACACAGCGCATAACCGTAAAAAGGCGGCGTATCGATGGGCAGCGCCCAGTGTGTTTTGGCGGGAATCAGACATTCGGTATGGCAATCATCCAGCAGCGTGTGGTCGAAACGTCCGACGCGACAGGCTGCATTGTAGGTCTGCAGTGTATTCACGAATTTTGCTTCATCCAGATCGAGCAATCTCGCCAGCGCCGGCAACGAATCGGCCTTCGCGCCGGGAAATACCGGCGGCATAAAACGCCCGACCGACTTTGAGTCAATGATTGAATAACCGATTTGCCCTGGTTGCTGTGCCACCAGTCGGCCCCAGATGGCATAGCGCTTGGGCCAGAAATCTTCGCCTTCATCATAGAAACGCTCAGCCGATCGGTTCAGCATGATTCCCAGCGTAACCGAATCGAGACGGGTAACGATGCCGCCGTCATAAAGGGGTGCGCGTGCGTCGACTGCGACGCAATGCGATTGCGCCGGATCGCCAACGGCATCCGCTCCGGTCGCGATCATTGCTTTCAACAACACGCCCATGTTGAAGCGCGTGCCGCGAATGCGGAATTTGTCAGCCGGCCATTCGCCCGCGGCGTTCTGGCCCCAAGCTTCGCGCAGCCATTCGCGGTTGGATTCAAATCCTCCTGCTGCCAGTACACAGCTTTTCGCTTCAATGCGTTCGTCACCGACATATGCAGCAACAAATCGATCGCCGTCAACTGTGATGCTGTCGACCGGGGCCTGATAGCGAATCTGCACCCCCAAGTGTTCGGCGCTACGGTAATAGGCATTGACCAGCGCCTTGCCACCACCCATGAAGAACGCATTGGTCCGCGCCAACTGCAAGGTGCCCGACAGCGGCGGCTGGAAATGGACCCCGTGGCGGCGCATCCATGTGCGGCAGGTGGCTGATGCGCGGATGGTGAGCCGCGCCAATTTTTCGTCGGTAATGCCGCCAGTGACTTTCAGCAAATCCTGCCAGTATTCTTCTTCCGGATACGTATCCGCCAGTACGTCCTGGGGCGCATCATGCATGCAGCGAATATTGCGGGTGTGTGGCGAATTGCCGCCGCGCCATTCGCGGGGTGCCGCTTCCAGCAGTTGTACCGAAGCGCCGGCTTCGCGTGCCGTCAGCGCTGCGCACAGGGCGGCATTACCACCGCCAATGACGAGCACATCAAACATGTTGAACCCGGCGACCAGCGAAGCCGGCCGAAACGGTCCTCATTACTGCCAATTCGCCGCGACAATAGCCGTGATGTTGCAACGCATTCGCGATAAATCCTGTGAACTTCATGTCTGCACTGAAATCGGCAGGGCGCCGATCCGGCAAAGCGCGAAGAGGTAGTGCTTGGTAGGGCGGCGCGGTATTAGCATTGATGGAAAATTGATGGGCCATTGATCAACCCTGACCGCAACCGACGAGCGGCGCGGATGAACAGTTTCAGTCGAAGTCAGGTTTGGTCGCATGAGCATTTTATTGTCGCACGGTAAGCAGTTCGGTATTAAAACCCTGCGAGCTTTTTTCTGCCTGCCTCCGTACCCGTGCCGGCGGTAATGTGGTTACGCTGACAGGCGAACTTTTACCGCTGTTGTCTGCATGGGTCGCGCCCGCGTGGCGGTGCAGCAGCAAATCGTCACCCGTTTTGGACCTTGCGCATTATCAAATTACCCGGCTATGTTTAATCAATTACTACCGGTCAAAGCACGGCAAGTTTGTGGCTATTTAAGCGGCACGGAAGCGCCGGTCAGGCAAAATAAAGCTGGAAACGCGCGTCAAACCTGGAGGTTGATCAATTTGTCTCCTGCGGTCAGGGCATTCGCCGCAATGTCCCGGCGCCGCTTTAACTGCAGGTAATGCGGCGTGAAATCCGGCGCGGTGGCGTCGAATAATTCTTGAAAACTATCGATGACGAAATACGTTTCCTGAAAGGTGTCGATCTTGTATTCAGACTGCATCACCCGCAGCAAATCAAATTTAATGCGATTCGGTTTGTTACTCTCGACGCAGTATGGCAACTCGCCGGCCGACGAAAGTGTCCCGGCACCGTACGTACGCAGACCGTGTTGGGTGCGAATCAAGCCGAACTCCACCGTGTACCAATACAACCTGGCCAGATAATCGAGCGCGTCCAGCCCTTTGGCCTTCACCCCACCCCTGCCGTAGGCTTCGAGATAATCTGCAAAAAAATTATTGAACAACAGCGGAACATGGCCAAAAAAATCGTGAAAAATATCCGGCTCGACGATGTAATCGAATTCTTCCGGCGTGCGCAGCCATACTGAAACCGGGAAACGACGACTTGCCAAATGTGTAAAAAATACATCATCCGGTATCAGCCCGGGCACCGCTACCAGCGTCCAGCGGGTAGACGCAAATAGTTTTGCGTTAATCTCATCAAAACGCGGAATACCCGCACCGAAATTGAGCGTGTTAAGAATGGCGATGAATTCATCGCACGCGTATCGAGGCACCAGCGCCGACTGGCGCGCATACAAGCGCTTCCACAGTTCCTGCTCGGTCGCGGTATAGCGCCAATAGTCTTGTACCACCGTATAGTCCGGACGGATGCGCGAGTAGTCACCGCGCAGCGCGTGATCGGTTTGTCCCGCCATTATTTACTTGCCGCATTGACAACGCGATTTTTGATCGCGCCGAAAATGGTTTTGCCATGATGGTCGAACATGTCGATCTCGATGTCGTCGCCGAACTTGAGAAATTCTTCTTTGGCCGCACCGCGTTCGACTTGCTCGACGAGGCGCTTCTCCATGATGCAAGCGTAGCCGGTGGTTTTATCGTGGTTCGATACGGTTCCCGAACCGATCAGGCTACCGGCCATTAACGGGCGCGTTTTGGCGGCATGGGCAATCAGGTCGAACAACGAAAACGTCATGTCGTCGGCTGCGTTGGGGTTACCCAGCCATTCGCCGCGCACGTGACAGACCAGACGGTAATCTAGCTTGCCCGCACCTTTTTCATCATTCCAGGCACCGCCCAGTTCATCCGGCGTGACGGCGACCGGTGAAAGCGCATTAAGGCCTTTGCTGTTCACAAAGCCGAATCCCTTGGCGAGTTCGGGCGGAATTAGTTTGCGGTAGGAGATGTCGTTGATGAGCACCACCAACCTTACCGCTTCCGCAGCTTCTGCGGCGGTCGCGCCCATTTTAACGTCACCGATAATGACGCCGACCTCGCCCTCCAGATCGACCCCCCAGTCTTCGGAGTGTATGTCGATGTTGTCACGAGGGCCCAGCATGGAATCCCCACCGCCCTGGTACATTAGCGGATTGGTATAAAAACTTTCCGGCACGGTGTCGTTTCGCGCGCGCCTCACCCGCTCGACGTGTGATAGATAGGCCGATCCATCGAGCCATTGATGCGTACGTGGCAGCGGCGCGGCGACCTTATTTTCAGCCAATGCTTTCTGAAAATCTATGATGGGCCGATCGGTGCCGCAGTTGATGGCTTCAAATTCGTTGAGCAACGCCCGCTCCACCGCGTGCCAGTGTTCGAGCGCATATTGCATCGTCGGCGCGATGTCGGTTACAGCCACGGCGTGCGTCAGATTTTCATCGACGAGCAATAAGCTGCCGTCCGGGGTGGGGCCTTTCAGGGAGGCAAGTTTCATTGATATTTCTCCTTTTTTACCCGTCGATGGGTTCAGGGCAATCGGTTACGGACTGATTGCCGCCGATTCAAATCCGCGCCATACCGAATCGTAATCTTTTTGCAACGCCGGTGAGTCCATTGCAAACGCGGTCGGCTCGAATATATAGCGACTCTCAAACATGAATGCGAGCGTGTTATCGATTTTGTGCGGTTTCATCAGTGCGGTGGAACCTTTGTCGAAGCTTGCTTTATCCGGTCCATGGGCCGAAAAGGCATTATTAAGCGAGGCACCACCGGGCAGGAAGCCTTCAGCCTTCGCATCATAGACGCCATGAATCAGACCCATGAATTCGCTCATGCAGTTACGGTGGAACCATGGCGGGCGAAATGTATGCTCGGCAACCATCCAGCGCGGCGGGAATATAACAAAATCAACGTTGGCGGTACCGATCGATTCTGAAGGCGATGTCAGTACGGTAAAAATGGACGGGTCGGGATGATCAAAACTGACGGTATTGATGGTGTTGAATCGCGCTAAATCATACTTGTACGGCGCGTAGTTGCCATGCCACGCCACGACGTTGAGCGGTGAGTGAGGACATTGGCAGGCCCACAAGCTGCCGCCGAATTTGGCGACCAGGTCGGTTTGGCCTTCAACGTTTTCAAACCACGC
>JAYVKG010000051.1:0-3297 GCA_043768625.1 Betaproteobacteria bacterium | reverse complement strand
ACATCGGCGAGGAATTTTTGGGAATCCAGTTCTTTGTATTTATCCTCAAATTTTCGAGGGTGCGTGCCGCGGTAGCGTTTGCGGCGAACATGGGGCGGTGGTGCTTCTGGTGGCATGCTGGGGACCTGTTCAAATAATATAAAGCTTGGGAAATTACTTGTGTCTCTGCGTGCAGTGTTGCTTTGCAGCGATTGGCCTCACTGGCGTACTAGACCCAATTCCTGGTGAGACCGACCGCACGGCGCCAAGCGGCCATGCGTTCATGCGCGTCGCTTCTGGAAAAGTCGGGCACGAACGTGCGGTCAATGACCCACAGTGAGGCAATTTCTGCCTGCGAGCGCCAGAAGCCGACCGCCAGCCCCGCCAGATACGCCGCCCCCAGCGCGGTGGTCTCAGTAATCTTCGGTCGCACCACGTTGGCGCCCAACAAGTTAGCCTGGAACTGCATCAAAAAATTATTGACGGACGCCCCGCCGTCAACTCGCAACTCGGCCAGTGCATCACCGGCGTCTTCGCGCATAGCCGAGGCCAGTTCTGCGCACTGAAAGGCAATCGATTCCAGGGCCGCGCGGGCGATATGCGCACGCGTACTGCCGCGCGTGAGGCCGAGTATCGCACCGCGCGCACTCGGATCCCAGTAAGGCGCACCGAGTCCGGCAAACGCGGGCACCAGGATAACCCCGCCCGCATCCGGCACCGACGCCGCCAGCGCTTCCACATCGGACGACTTTTCAATGATACCCAGACCATCTCGCAGCCATTGCACTACCGCACCGGCGATGAATACGCTGCCTTCCAACGCATACTGTGTGGTTTCTCCGCCAATCCGCCAGGCGACGGTTGAAATCAACTGGTGTTGCGAGACCACCGGCGCGTCGCCGGTATTCATCAACATGAAACAGCCCGTGCCGAAGGTATTTTTAGCCATGCTGCGGCGGTGACAGGCCTGGCCAAACAAGGCTGCCTGCTGGTCACCCGCCACGCCGCCGATGGGTATGCCACTTGGCAAATGCGCGCAGGCCGTTGCACCTATGATCTCACTTGAGCTGACAATTTTGGGCAGGAGCGCACACGGAATGTCCATCGCCCTCAACAGTTCTTCATCCCAGGCCAGCGTGTGGATGTTGAACATCATCGTACGGGACGCGTTGGATACGTCGGTGGCATGGACCTTGCCTGCGGTTAGCTGCCAAATCAACCAGCTGTCGATGGTGCCAAACGCAAGTTCGCCGCGTATCGCCCGCTGGCGTGCCCCGGGGATGTGCGTTAACAACCAATTCAACTTTGTGCCAGAAAAATACGCATCGATGACCAGGCCGGTTTTTTCTCGAATAGTGGCTTCATACCCGTCACGTTTGAGCGCCTCGCAAAAATCGGCGGTACGGCGATCCTGCCAGACGATGGCCGGCGCAAGGGGTATGCCACTGCCGCGATCCCAGAGCACCGTCGTTTCGCGCTGGTTGGTAATGCCGATGGCAGCTATTTCGTCCGCCGCGATTGCGGCTTTGGCAATAACTTCTGCCGCGACCCGGCATTGGGTCTGCCATATTTCAGTGGCATCGTGCTCGACCCAGCCGGGTTGCGGAAAATGCTGGGTGAATTCGCAATGTGACGACGCCAGTACCTCTCCATTGCGATCAAACAGCACCGCGCGGGAAGTGGTGGTACCTTGATCCAGGGCAAGGATGGCTTTCATGTCGGACTCATAACAAATTGGCGCTACGTATTTTGTTGGGCAATGTGTGGCTATCTGCGGCCTGCGGTAAAATAACAAACAGTAAAAAAGACTCATGGCAGCATAACGCACTATCGGCATAGCGAAGAACACGGAGAAAATATGGGACTTCTCGACGACCTCAAGAAAGAGGCCGAGACACTCAAAAATCAGGAAGCAGTCAAGACGCAGTCGATCAAAGCCAACGCGGCAACGGTTGATCGGGCCCTGCGAAAAACTTTCCAGTACATGAGCGAACTGTTCAAGCAATTGAATGTAGTCAAGCCGCCGTGTTCACTCGTCTATGACTTGCTGACGGTCGGCAAAATTGATGGTTTGGTGCAGACCGACTACCGCATTGAATTTCGCACTTCGCAGCGCGACAACACCGAGCATTTTGAAAATGTCATTATCAACTTCAAACGCAGCAAACCCGAGCAACTGACGGTGAGACGAGAGGCGGAGACTATTGAGCGATTCCGCGATCTGCTTTGGCAGAACAACATGCGCTTCACGTCCGAGCCGTTCAAGAATGAGCGGCGAGTGACGACGCACGAAGTCTTTAAAATCAATTGCGAAGTATTGTGCGCCGCTGACGTGATAGGTGACTACGATACCGGAGTAATTCGTTTCAAGCTGAAAAACGTGGAGGATTTCGGCCCCACCGTCTACACGCTGGAACCCGATGCGGTTACCGACAAGGCGCTCGAAGAGTTGGCAAAGCTGTTCATTGGCAAGGACTCCAGCTTCAATGATTTCAATCGGCGACCGGCATTCAATGCGAGCGCAACCGGGCAATTCGTGCGACCGCAGATTAAAGCCCCGCAGTACGTGGCGAATCCGGCACCGGCAACCCAGGAAGAAGAGAAAAAAAGCGGGCTGTTCGGCGCACTTAAATCGGTGTTCAGGAAGCCCAACGAATAGCGGCAACAGTCGCTGTTTAAAAAAGTCCGCATTCTGCGGACTTTTTTTGCCTGACGATCAGCGCAGATTTTGCAGCGCAGCGATCCGTTCCTGCATCGGCGGGTGTGTTGCCCGCAAGGCCATGACGTCAATCTTGTCAGAGATACCTGACGCGGCCATTGACTTCGGCAGCTCGCCGGCATCCAGGCCGCCCAGGCGTGACAAAGCCTTTATCATCGGTTGCGGTGTACCCATCAAACTCGCTGCACCGGCATCCGCACGAAATTCGCGTTGGCGCGAAAACCACGCGACGATGAAAGAAGCAAGAAAGCCAAACAAAATCTGGCACGCGATATCCGTCACGTAATAACCAATCCCCGGGCCGCCGCGGTCGTTCTTGAGCACCACCCGATCGACAAAATAGCCGACGATCTTTGCCAGGAACACCACAAACGTATTCACCACGCCCTGGATCAATGTGAGTGTCACCATATCGCCATTGACCACGTGAGAAATTTCATGCGCCAATACGGCTTCGACCTCTTCCTTGGTCATCGATTCAAGCAAACCCGTGGATACCGCCACCAGCGATGCGTTTTTAAAAGCGCCGGTTGCAAAGGCATTGGGCGCGCCATCGTAAATGGCAACCTCAGGCATGCCGATATTGCCTTTATCCGCCA
>JAYVKG010000050.1:0-32708 GCA_043768625.1 Betaproteobacteria bacterium | reverse complement strand
ACGCCAGCTGCCCACACGACAAAATCGGCTGGCAAAGATTTTCCCGAGGCGGTGTCGAGCCCGTCCGTGCGTGCGCCGATCACCTGTTCTCCGCACAATACGTTCACATGAAGTTTAGTAAGAATGTCATGTGTTGCCTTGGCCAGATACTCGGGCAAGCTGGCGAGAATGCGCGGTCCCGCCTCAATGAGAGAGAGCCTAATTTGGGTTTCGGGATCGAAATGGTCAAGACCATAGGCGGCCAGCACCCGCGTCGTGTTGTGTAATTCCGCCGCCAGCTCGACACCGGTGGCACCGGCGCCGACGAGGACAATATTGATCACCCGGCCATCATCGGCAAAATTGGCCTTGAAACACGCGTTGACGAGACGGCGGTTAAATAAATGCGCGTCCCAAGAGTTATCGATGGTGAACGCGTGTTCGCGCACACCCGGTATGCCGAAATCATTCGACTGGGAACCAATGGCAATGACGAGAGTGTCGTAATGTATGCGGCGCGCGGGCAGCACTACGTCATCGGTGTCGTCCCGTACTTCGCTTACTGCCACCGACCGCTGCGAGCGATCCAGTCCTTCCAGCGCGCCGAGTACAAAGGTGAAGTGATGCCATCGTGCCTGCGCGAGGTAATCAAGTTGGTGTGCGTGTATGTCCATGCTGCCGGCTGCGACTTCATGCAGCAGCGGTTTCCATAAATGCGTGCGGCTGCGGTCTATCAGGGTGATGTGCGCGGTGCCGCGTTTGCCGAACCTGTCGCCGAGACGGGTGGCCAATTCCAGGCCTCCTGCTCCACCACCAACAATCACAATGCGATGCATAAGAGACAGTAATCTTAATGGTGGGACTGGATGATTTGCAGTAATGCAGGAAACGCTTTGGGCGTAGCGGCGACGATTGCCCCGCTTTTCAGATATCCGTCCTCAGCCGCGAAGTCGGTGACCAGGCCACCGGCTTCCTTGATCATCAATGCCCCCGCTGCCATATCCCACGGACTCAAACCCATTTCCCAGAAACCGTCATAGCGCCCGCACGCCACGTAAGCCAGGTCAAGCGCAGCCGCGCCGGGGCGGCGAATGCCAGCGCACTTCGGTGTCAATTCTTTGAACATCGCGAGGTAGCGGTCAAAATTATGCATTTCGCGCGAAGGAAAACCGGTGCCGATAAGACATTCCTGCAACTGGATTTTTTTGGAAACGCGAATGCGCCGATCATTCAAAAACGCACCACCGCCTTTGGAGGCGGTGAATAATTCATTGCGGGTCGGGTCATAAATCACCCCCTGGGTGACAGCACCTTTGACGGCCAGCGCAATCGACACGCAATACTGCGGGAAGCCATGCAAAAAATTGGTGGTGCCGTCGAGCGGATCGATGATCCATTGGTAATCGGATTCGGTTTTGGTCTCGCCGGACTCTTCGGCAAGAATGCTATGCTGGGGGTAGGCAGTTTTAAGTACCTCGATGATGGCCGCTTCTGCAGCGCGGTCAACCTCGGAGACATAATCGTTTGGCGCTTTCAGTTCGACCGTAAGCTTGTCCAGATCGTTGGAAGCGCGACTGATGACGGCACCGGCACGGCGCGCCGCTTTCACGGCGATATTTAACATCGGATGCATTTTTTGGTTGTCAGTAAAGAGCAAGGGTAAGGCGATATTTTATATGAATGAACTCTCGTCGTCTCGCCCGCCCGAATCCGCAAGCCGGCTGGCAAGGATGCGTGTGATATTGGTCGAAACCTCGCATCCGGGCAATATCGGCAGCACCGCTCGCGCGATGAAAACCATGGGTTTGACTCATTTGGTGCTGGTCGCGCCTAAGCTCGCGGACGCGACCTCCCATCGCGACGCCATCGCCTTGGCCTCCGGTGCCACCGACGTACTGGCGAACGCCAAAGTGGTGGCGACATTTGATGAGGCAATAGCCGATTTGCGTCTTGCGATTGCGTTTACCGCGAGAAAGCGCGAGCTCTCGCATGCTTTCAAGCCGCTTCGCGAAGCGGCGCACATTGCGGTCGCCGAGGCAGCGTTTGGTGATGTCGCGCTGGTATTCGGCAACGAGGCGATGTGCCTGTCCAACCGCGAAGTTGATCGTTGCCAACTGGTGTCGGCGATCCCGGCGAATGATCAATATTCTTCGCTCAATGTGTCACAAGCGGTGCAGGTGGCTGCATACGAAGTGATGATGACGGCAGCAGCCTTTGGCATTGCCGCCGATACGGAGCGTCCGCAGGCAAGCATTGGGGAAGTGGAAGGATTGTTGAAGCATCTCGAGATGAACGCTATTGCGAGCGGATTTCTCAATCCCGGTGAGCCGAAAAGATTCATGACGCGGATGCGGCGCTTGTTTGCCCGTGCGCGCATGGAGCCGGAAGAAGTGTCCATCTTGCGCGGGTTGCTTAGTGCCTGCCAGCAATCGGCAACCAGTCAAAAACACCGCGATTGAATTTCGCTGCTTGCCCCAACGTTAATAAATAGACGACAATTCCTGACATGTTCTTCCGCCTGAAAGAAGATATTCAAAGCGTCTACGCGCGCGATCCCGCTGCCCGAAATTGGTGGGAGGTGGTGACATGCTATCCAGGCATGCACGCCATCTGGTGGCATCGATGGGTATCCAGACCGTTGTGGCGTGCAGGGTTTAAATGGCTGGGTCGGGTGGCCTCGCATGTCGGGCGTTTTTGTACCGGTGTTGAAATCCATCCCGGTGCGACCCTTGGCAGGCGTTTTTTCATCGACCACGGCATGGGCATTGTGATCGGCGAAACTGCCGAAATCGGCGACGACTGTACGCTTTATCACGGCGTCACGCTTGGTGGCGTTTCGTGGGACAAAGGCAAACGCCATCCTACGTTGGCCAATGGCGTCACGGTCGGTGCAGGCGCAAAAATTCTCGGGCCGTTTACGGTCGGGGCGGGTGCGCGCGTCGGCTCGAACTCGGTAGTGGTTAGAGCGGTGCCGCCCGGTGCCACTGTCGTCGGTATCCCGGCGCGTATTGTCGAAGGTGTCGCGGCGGGTGAGGCAGGTCACGCGTTTTCCGCCTATGCCATTACGACCAATGAAAACGACCCGCTGAACGCCATATTAAAAACACTGGCTGGTCGTTCCGACCAATCCGAAGCGCAGGTGGCAACGCTGCTTGCACGGATTGCGAAACTCGAAGCGCAGCTGGAACCACACCAAAAAACCGCCTGACGCTGTCATTTGCCAAAGCAACACCAGCACTGGCGCGGCTTGTGGGAGGAAAAAGGCTGGAAAAGCCCGCCCTTAGGCGATCTATATATATAGATGTTAGTCCACAAGCCGCTCTTGAAGACAAAGGGTTGTTACCCCATATATAGTTGACTAAATTACTGGGTTTTTCTATACTTGACTGGTTTACTGTGACTTTGCCGGTAAACACCGGTAATTACAAATTAGCTATTTACATCTGGACCTGCGCCATGAGACTGACTACTAAAGGCCGTTTTGCAGTCACCGCCATGCTGGATCTGGCCCTGCACGCGCAGGCCGGCCCGGTGGCGCTTGCCAACATCAGCAGGCGGCAAAAAATTTCGCTCTCCTACCTTGAGCAGTTGTTCAGCAAATTGCGTCGCGGCGGTTTGGTTGAAAGCGTACGCGGGCCAGGCGGCGGCTACAATCTCGCCCGGCCGCTCAACGAGCTCACGGTCGCAGACATTATTGTCGCGGTGGAAGAACCAATTGATTCGCGCCAGTGTGAAGGCCGCGACAATTGTCTCGGTGACCGCCGCTGCATGACGCACGATCTTTGGGAAAACCTCAATACCACCGTAGTCAATTTTTTAACCGGCGTCACGCTGGCGCAGCTGGTGCAAAAGCAAGGCAACCAAAAGGTGTCGGGTCCTGCCAGCATGGTCAATACTGGGGTCCGTGGCAACAGTAAAAATTACCTGGGCATCGCAACTTCGACAGCCGTTGGCCAGTCCAAATAACTTTAGGTCCAATTTATCCACACGCCATGAAACAGCCAATCTATCTCGACTACTCTGCGACCACGCCAGTTGACCCGCGGGTCGCGGCGAAAATGATTCCGTATCTGACGGAAAATTTCGGCAATCCCGCTTCCCGCAGCCACAGCTACGGCTGGACATCGGAGCAAGCGGTGGAAACGGCGCGCGAAGAAGTCGCCAAGCTGGTCAACTGCGACGCGAAAGAGATTGTCTGGACCTCCGGTGCTACAGAGTCGATCAACCTCGCGTTGAAAGGGGCGGCGAATTTTTACCAAACCAAGGGCAAGCACATTGTCACCATCAAAACCGAGCACAAAGCCACGCTCGATACCGTTCGTGACCTTGAGCGTCAGGGATTTGAAGCGACCTACCTCGATGTGAGGACCGACGGCTTGATCGACATGCAAACCTTTAAAGCCGCATTGCGCGCCGACACCATTCTGGTTTCGGTCATGATGGTCAACAACGAAATTGGCGTGATCCAGCCGATTGCCGAAATTGGCGCCATATGTCGTGAGCATGGCATCGTTTTTCATGTCGACAGCGCGCAGGCGACCGGCAAAGTGCCGATTGACCTGCAAATGCTCAAAGTAGATTTGATGAGTTTTTCCGCCCACAAAACTTACGGTCCCAAAGGCATGGGCGCACTATACGTTCGGCGCAAGCCGCGTATTAGGCTGGAAGCGCAGATGCATGGAGGCGGGCACGAGCGCGGATTTCGCTCCGGCACCCTGGCCACGCATCAGATTGTCGGTATGGGCGAGGCGTTCCGTCTTGCGCGGCTCGAAATGGCAACAGAAAATGAACGTATCCGCATGTTGCGCGACCGGTTGCTCGCCGGCATCAAGGGCATGGAAGAGGTGTATGTCAACGGCGACATGGAAAACAGGGTGCCGCATAACCTAAACGTGAGCTTTAATTTTGTGGAAGGCGAATCGCTCATCATGGGTATCAAGGAACTGGCGGTATCGTCAGGATCAGCTTGCACCTCGGCGTCGCTTGAACCATCGTATGTATTGCGCGCGCTGGGTCGTAACGACGAACTTGCCCATAGCTCGATTCGTTTTACAATGGGCCGCTTCACGACGGTGGCCGATATTGATTTTGCTATCAAGTTGCTCAACGAACGCATCCAGAAGCTGCGTGACATGTCACCGCTATGGGAAATGCACAAGGATGGCGTGGATATCAGCAAGGTGCAGTGGGCCGCACACTAACGACTTAGTTTCCTCTCAGGACAGGCGGGGAATCAGGCGAGCGGCATATTCCGCTCACCGCAACTGGAGTAACAAACATGGCTTATTCTGAAAAAGTAATCGATCACTACGAAAATCCCCGCAATGTGGGTTCGTTCGGCAAGGATGAAGAGGGGATCGCCACCGGCATGGTCGGTGCGCCCGCATGCGGTGACGTCATGAAACTGCAGATCAAGGTGGGGCCTGATGGCATCATCCAGGATGCAAAGTTCAAGACTTATGGATGCGGCTCGGCGATTGCATCGAGCTCGCTCGTCACCGAGTGGGTGAAAGGCAAGTCAATCGACGAGGCCGGTCAAATCAAGAATACGCAAATTGCCGAAGAACTGGCGCTCCCGCCGGTAAAAATCCATTGCTCAATTCTCGCTGAAGATGCGATTAAAGCGGCGATTGCAGATTACAAAACAAAACATCCCAAGATAGCGGCAGTTGCCGTGAAGCAGGTTGCCTGAGCAGCCCGGAGGAATAATTACCATGGCAATCACCCTCACCGATCGCGCCGCAAATCACGTGCAGAACTATCTCGCCAAGCGCGGGCGGGGGCTGGGCGTGCGCTTTGGTGTCCGAACCACTGGTTGCTCGGGCATGGCGTACAAGCTTGAATTTGTCGATGCCGCGAACGACGGCGATCAGGCGTTTGAAAGCCACGGCGTGAAAGTATTTGTCGACCCGAAAAGTCTGGTTTATATCGATGGTACCGAGCTCGATTTTGTACGCGATGGATTGAATGAAGGATTCAAATTCAACAATCCCCAAGAGAAGGATAAATGCGGCTGTGGCGAGTCGTTTAACGTTTGATTGACGCCCTTTCTGCGCGTCAGAGGGGGTTTCCAGGGAATATGGGGGCGGCACAATGCGCGCCCTTTTTTTACGCGATATGAGTCCGGACTTTTCCAAAAACCACTACCAGCTTTTTGATTTGCCGCTGGCCTATGATATTGATTCGTCAGCACTCGATCACGCGTATCGAGAAGTGCAGCGCGAGGTGCATCCCGATCGCTTTGTTGCGGCCAGCGATGCCGAAAAACGCCTCGCCGCGCAGTGGGCAACGCAGGCGAACGAAGCCTACGGCACGTTAAAATCACCACTTAACCGTGGGCGATATTATCTGAAGCTGCACGGAATCGATACCGACGAAGAGCGTAACACCGCGATGCCGCTGCAGTTTCTCATGCAGCAAATGGATTGGCGCGAAGCCGTAGTGGCAGCAACGGCAGCAAAAGACAATGCGTCACTGCATTTACTCGCCAATCAAAAGCAAGCGGAGGAAACAGCGTTGTTTACGCTGCTCGCAAGCCAGCTTGGCAGTGAAAATGGTTTGGCCGAGGCAAAAGAAACCGTGCGCAAATTGCGCTTCCTCGAAAAACTCGGCGAAGAAATTGACCTCGCCTCTGAAATGTTGGATAGCTGACCCGGCTTTTATAACTATGGCCCTTCTCCAAATTGCTGAACCTGGCGAATCAACAGCACCGCACCAACATCGACTCGCTGTCGGCATTGATCTTGGCACCACCAATTCGCTTATCGCGTCGGTGAAAAGCGGAATTGCTGAGGTATTGCTGAATAATGTTGGTGACAAGCTCACGCCCTCGGTGGTGCGCTACTTTGCCAATGGGCAATTTGAAGTAGGCGCAAAGCCGAAGGCGGAACAGGCGGACGATCCTGCCAACACTATCGTCTCGGTCAAACGCTTTATGGGTCGCGGCTTGGCGGACGTGGCGAAATACGGCGCACTGCCGTATCGGTTTGTCGATGCGCCAGGGATGGTAAAAATAGAAACTGTCGCGGGCGTGAAATCACCCGTCGATGTGTCGGCGGAAATTTTGAAAGTGCTGCGTGTACAGGCGGAAGACGCACTCGGTGGCGAGTTGGTCGGCGCGGTGATTGCAGTGCCGGCGTATTTTGATGATGCTCAGCGCCAGGCAACCAAGGACGCCGCAAAACTGGCGGGTATCAACGTGTTAAGGCTGCTGAACGAGCCGACCGCGGCGGCGATTGCGTACGGACTTGACAATCAGAGTGAAGGCATTTTTGCGGTGTACGATTTAGGCGGCGGCACGTTCGATATATCGATCTTGAAATTAACTCGCGGCGTTTTTGAAGTGTTGGCCACCAACGGCGACGCCGCACTTGGTGGCGACGATTTCGATCAGGCCGTCGCTGCACACTGGCGAAAAATGTATGGGGTGGTGGGCGCCAATCACAGGGATCTGCGGCGATTGCTGATGGCCGCGCGTGAAGTGAAAGAAAAACTCACTGTGGAGTTTGATGCGCATGTTGAAGTGCCGCTCTCCTACGGGCAGACGCTCAACGTGAAATTGTCGCGCGCTGAGTTTCAGGCGATGACGGCGGCGCTGGTGGAGCGCTCACTGGGGCCTGTCAAAAAAGCGATGCGCGACGCGAAGCTGAGCCGTGAAAATATCGACGGGGTCGTGATGGTCGGCGGGGCGACGCGCATGCCGCATGTTCAACTTGCAGTAGCAAATTTCTTTGGCAAAGCGCCGCTCAACAATCTGGATCCGGACAAGGTGGTGGCAATAGGCGCGGCGATTCAGGCAAATGTCCTGGCCGGCAACAAATCTGGCGAAGATATGTTGCTGCTCGACGTAATCCCGCTGTCACTGGGGCTGGAAACGATGGGCGGCTTAACGGAAAAAGTGATCCCGCGTAATTCAACCATTCCGGTTGCGCGCGCCCAGGAATTCACCACCTTCAAGGACGGCCAGACGGCGATGGAGATTCATGTGGTGCAGGGTGAGCGCGAGTTGGTGAAAGACTGTCGCTCGCTGGCACGCTTCACGTTGCGCGGATTTCCACCGATGGTCGCTGGTGCGGCGCGCATTCGGGTGAGCTTTCAGGTGGATGCAGATGGGCTGGTTTCCGTGGCCGCTCGCGAAATGACCAGTGGTGTGGAAGCTAATGTTGACGTTAAGCCCTCATATGGTTTGACGGATGCGGAAATTGCCGATATGTTGCAGGCCAGTTTTCAGTACGCGAAAGTGGACGCCGATGCGCGCTTAACTGCCGAAACGCGTGTTGATGCTGCGCGATTGATCGAAGCGGTACACGCGGCATTGGCAAAGGACGGCGATAAACTACTCGACAACATTGAGCGTGCGGAAATTGAAGCGAGCCTCGGTACCCTTCTTACGAGTACCGCCAGCGAGAATCATCGCGTCATTAAAGAGGCGATTGCGGTTGTGTCGAAAGCCACCGAAAATTTCGCTGCGCGCCGCATGGACGCTGGTGTGGCCGCAGCGCTTAGGGGCAAAACACTCGACGCGGCACTCGGCGTGAATACGCAGGAAACAGCCAAGACCAAAACCGAAAGTGTCAACGCATCATGACAAAAATTCACGTCCTTCCGCACGAAAGACTCTGTCCAAACGGACTCGAATTCGAGGCACCCAATGGCGAAACGGTATGTGATGCCTTGCTGCGCAATCACATTGAGATCGAACATGCCTGCGAAAAATCCTGTGCCTGCACGACCTGCCATGTGATCGTGCGCGAAGGTTTGAATTCGCTCGACGAGCAGGAAGAAAAAGAAGAAGACATGCTCGATATGGCGTGGGGACTGACGCCGTTGTCGCGATTATCCTGCCAGGCAAAGGTGCGCGACACGCCGCTGGTGATTGAGATACCCAAGTACACGATCAACCACGCGCGGGAGAATCATTGATGGCGCTGAAATGGACGGATAGCCTCGAAATCGCGATTCAACTCAGCGACAAGTATCCCGACCTTGATCCGAAACTCATCCGCTTCACCGATTTGCATCAATGGGTGTGCGAGTTGGCCCAGTTTGATGACGACCCGGGTAAATCCGGGGAAAAAATACTGGAGGCGATCCAGATGGCGTGGATCGAGGAGCGCGAATAGTAACGATTCCCAGAGTAAGAACAGGCATTGACGGGCATCGTCAACGAGCTAGGATAGGCGGCCACTTCATTTGCGGCGCTGTCGTAAAAAATAATTCTTCTCGGAACTGCTTTCCATTGACGACAAAGGAATTTATCGGCCACGGTTCGACGCCACTACGGATTGCGCCGCCGTCGCGGCCTTCGGTCGGCCAAAACCTTTTTGTTAATTAAGCGCTTCCATGGTCGCCAGCGGTATGCTCCGGGAATATATCTGCGAAATCATGTCTGCTGACTGCGTCAGGCGTGCGTCCCCACTGACTGGTCAGGCGTCTGGCAACTGCAGCGCCGGCAAGTGCCGCGTGGAATTATCGTTGCGCCGAAATTCCATTCACAGGGATTTATTGAAATAACCTTGATCGGCAGCGCCGCACAAAAAAGTAGGGGCAGTCTTTCGACCACCCCTGAAGGCGCACTCTCGAATGCCTTTAGAGGAGAACCTACGGGATTTGGGGACCTAGCCAAATCACCGCAGCGCCCAGGGAGGGAGGGCGATCTAAAAGCATTCGAGTGTATATATGCAACCCCCGTGCCAGAAGTTTTAATTGTTTTAAAAACAATTACTTAAGATGCATTCGTTGATTCTTTAGCCTCGTTTGGACGCTTTTAGTGTCGCCAAACAGCGACACTAAAAAGGGCGATCCCATAAAGTGTTGATTTAAAATAAGAATTTTTGTCGCCAAACGGAGACAATCCGGCGTAATGATGCGACGTTTTCTGCATTTCGAGAGTCAGCCATCGGTTTGCTTAAAGTGGGCCGCCTCGATGGCGTGGCGCAGCAGCAGTTTGTAGAATTCGGTGCGATTGCGTTTAGCCAGTTTTGCCGCTTGCGTTACATTGCCCTGGGTAAGTTTCAGCAAGCGGGTCAGGTAGTCGTACTCAAAACGGCGCCGCGCTTCTTCGAAAGAATCAAGTCCCTGCAATTCCATCTGCATGGCCTGCTCGACAATTTTGGTCGAGACAATTTCGCCTGAGGAGAGCGCCACGACTTGTTCCACCACATTGTACAACTGACGAACGTTGCCGGGCCAGGTGGCGGCACCCATCATTTCCAGCGCGTCGTGCGACAGGGCGTTCACGTTCTTGTCATAGCGTTTGGAAAGTTGCTTCAGGAAAGTCGACACCAGCAAGGGGATGTCTTCGCGGCGTTCGCGCAGCGCAGGCAACTTGAGGGTGACAACGTTCAGCCGATAAAATAAATCCTCGCGAAAAACCCCGTCTTTTTTTGCCTGATTCAAATCAAGGTGGCTGGCCGAAATGACGCGCACGTCCACCGCGATAGTCTTGGTCGAGCCGACCGCGCGGACTTCGCGGGCTTCCAGAACCCGTAGAAGCTTCACTTGCAACGACAGCGGCATGTCGCCAATTTCATCGAGAAGCAGGCTGCCTGAATGGGCTGCAACGAACAGACCGGGATGGTCCGAAGTCGCGCCGGTGAACGCCCCTTTCCTGTGGCCAAACAATTCAGACTCCAGCAACGCCTCCGGAATGGCACCACAATTGATGGCGACAAAAGGACCGTCGGCGCGACGGCTGGCGCGATGCACCGCGCGGGCCAGCAATTCCTTTCCGGTGCCGCTTTCGCCCTGAATAAGGACACTCGCATCACCCAGCGCAATGCGTTCGGCACGCATCAATAAGTCCTCCATTGCCGGACTTCGGGTAACAATTTCACTACGCCACGCTGCATCGGTTTTGCTTGATACAGCTTTCACCCCAGCGCCCGAAAGGGTCGCGCCAGCGCTGCCATGCAGGGACAGCGCGCGCCGCACCTGCGCCAGCAATTCGTGCGCGTCATAAGGCTTGGTGATGTAGCCAAATACCCCCTGGCGGGTCGCCGCGACGGCATCGGGAATGGTGCCGTGGGCGGTCAGGATAATGACCGGCAAGCCGGTGTGACGGCGTTCGATTTCATGAAACAGCGCCATGCCATCCAGGCCGGCCATGCGCAAATCAGTAATCACCAAATCCGGTCTTTCGCCCGCAATCATCGACAGCGCCTGCTCGCCACTACCGGCCGTGGTGGCCCGAAACCCGCTCGCCTTCAGGCGAATCGATAGCAGCTTCAGGAGATCAGGATCATCGTCAACCAATAGTAAGTTGTGCATCTGTGGGCGATTCACTTTGGCAGCTCCATGCGGGGAGGGTCGACGCGTTGCACCTCGGAGCGGCGATTAACGCTGCGGTCGATCGATTTGAGCGCAGCCAGTTTGCGTTCCAGCTCTTCCACGCGTGCGCGCAAGCCGCGCATTTCAACGTCTTTGGTATCATCGCGCCGCAATGCATTCAGCCGCGCTTGCGCTTCGCGCCACTGCTCGCGCAACTTTTTTCGCTCGAGCGCGAGGCTATGCATCAGCATCGCCAACCCGCGCAGCTCGGTGTTGGTGGGGCGGACTGGAGCGCCTGTCGCCAGGCCGCTGGTGGTGTTCAGCATGGGCTCAAGCAGCGCGATGAGCTCGGCGTCGTCACTTGCGTTTGCGTTCGTGCTTGCCACTGTGGTGGATGACATCGCTGACGCCGGCACCGCCGCCAACAACAAGGCTAGCTTGACGCGGTTGAATTCGGATTTGTCTGCGCGGAACGCATTACGCACCTGCTCGCGTTCGATCAAAAAATCACGCGCGTCAAGTTTGCGCGTAGGCATCAGGTATGCGAGCAGTTGATCGGCTTCGGAAGGCTGCGCAATTACCCCTGCCGGCGCTGGCGCGCTGCGTTCCGGTGATAGCGCGCATGCGGTACACAGAAAAGCCGGTACCAGTAGCAGGATCCCATTTATTTTCATGAGGTTTCCATCAATTGGATGCCGGCGTCTTGGGCAAAATAACCCGAAAGTGCGCGCCCGCCGCCGCCACCGTCTGCACCGAGCCTTGATGCATTTCAACATAGTCGCGCACGATTGCCAGCCCCAACCCGCTGCCTTTAACGACCGATACCGCAGCGTGTTTGCCACGATAAAAAGGATCGAAAATCCGCTCGCGATCCTCCACTGCAATGCCCGGACCGGAGTCGATCACCTCAATCACGATGCTGTTATCTTGCTTAAGCAAGCGCAAAATGACGCTGCCTCCCTTCGGTGAATATTTAATGGCATTTGACAGCAGATTATCGATTACAACCCGCAATTTTTCAGCGTCACCCTGGAATGAAGTTTTTTCACACTCACGTTTCACGGTGATGGATTTGGCGATGATTGCGAGCCGTTGCGCGTTGATCACCTCATCGATCAGGTCCCGCAGCTGTATCGCTTTGATCTGCAGCGCGGTCTTGCGGCCCAGGCGGTCGGCAGATTGTGTTTGTGAATAGGTTAGCAAGTCCTGGATCAATTTTTCGAGGGTCAGCGAATTCTGCTTGAGAATGCCGGCAACCTCCCGCTGTTCGTCGGTGAGTTTGCCGACGACTTCATCACTAAGCAAGTCGGAACCTTCGCGCAACGCCGTGAGCGGTGTTTTGAGTTCGTGCGAAACATGCTGAAAGAAACGCGTCTTCTGATCTTCAAGTGAAATCAGTCTCTGCCGCAGCCAATCCAGTTGTTCCCCCAACATTTTAATATCGTGCGGGCCGCTGACGCGAATGCGCTTTGCCAATTTGCCTTCACCCAAGCGGTGGATAGCCTCACCAAGATCGCGGATCGGCCGAGCCAGCAAATAGGTGAAACCGGCGATCAAGAGTAATGCCGACGGAATGATCGCCAATAACTGCCAGACGACCTGATTGCGCGACCTCGCAGCCGAAGTCTTTAAAGCCGCGACCTCCTGTTCAATCAACTGGGTGGCCAGCGCGTTCAGTGACTGCGTACGAATTGAGAGATCGGCGAAATCACGCTCGAACCGACGGCTCAAATCCGGTGAGGATGGCCGTTCAGTGAGCAGCGCATAGATAGCGGTTTCTCGCTGCTGCACCAGCTCGGCCGCCGCCCGCATTTCAGGTGCCAATGGCAGCGTGTCGAACTGGCTAAGAAGTTTTTGAAAACTTTCGCGGGATTGTTTGTACGCTTCAATCAAGTCACGGTCACCCGAGACGGCAAAGAAACGCGCGGAGCGCTCCATCGCCAGCGCGATGGTGGAAAGCTGCCGCGCATTTTGCGTCGCAACGGTGGCGTTGAATACCGCTTTCTGGCTCTGTTCGGATAGGCGTTCAATCGAAAATGCGTTGGAAACCAGGCCGGCAATCAAAGGCAATGCAACAATGGCAAAACCGACCAGCAGCAAGCCCAGAAAAGACTGCGGGTAACGAAGTTCCATGAACGGCTTATCGCTGTTTGGGCTATTTTTAGTCATGTATCGGCAACATAATCAGGCAAGGGCCATGCCAGTTTTTCGCAACTCGCAAGCATAGCAATGATAAGATGAAGGTTGACCCCCCGTTGCGGAAACTGCCGTGTACGAATCCGATCTCACCAAATTTATTCGCGAACTGATGGACAAAAAGCCGGAACTGAAAGAATTGCAAAAAACCAACCGCGCGACGTGGTGGGACAAAAAGCAGAACCTTGAAGAACTGAAAAGACAGGATGAGTCGGCGGCACCGAAGCAGCCTTATGCCTATTTTCCGCTGCCAAAAGACAAGGCATCGTAGCGGGTTGACGATGATGTTGATTGCGCTGATTCATGTCATTCCCAGCGTGTTGCGTGTCACCCCCATCCGGCAATAAAAGGCGCACCTGAGCGCGGGGTCCGGTCGGCTGTTTAGCGTTTTTTCAACGCGGTTGGGATGCTGGAAGCGTGGCTGACCAACGCCTGTCGCGTTAGTCGTGGCCACAGATACAGGACCATAGCAGGCAGGGAAACATTTTTTTTATGTAGCGGGCGCACTTGGGTTGAATCGATAGAGTTGACTGTTGGACTTGATGTAGACCACATGCAGTCTGCACATATAGCGAGTGGGCGGTCTTGAGCTGAAACATGGCGATTGACGTTTCTGCCTGCTGTTTGGAAACAATACGCCCTCAAGCAATGGCAGCGTTATCCGTTTGCCGACTGGTCGGCGAGGGCAACTTTTCCGCCATTTATTTAGTAATTTGGCAGCGCTAAGGCTCAGCGCCGAAACGGCTTAGGGAAAGTCACCACGCTTGCATTGCCATCTTTGTCCAGCGCCTGCAATCCAAACACCACATTGTCTTTCGACACGCCGTAGATGGTGGTGCGTGTCACCTTGCCGACGTCTTCCGACTTCTGCCAGAACGGCGCGGTGGTCTCGCGCCATACGATGCGATAGCCGGTCACATCTGGCTCAGCGCTTGCGGCCCAGCGGAAGGTGGTGTTGTTGTCGAGCACCAGATTTTCCATCAACACTTCCGCCGGGGCGGCAGGACCGGTGGCGAGCGAAGCCAGTGCTGCTGCGTTCACCCGCGCTACCTCAGCGGTGTAGGCAAAATCCACGAATTCGGGCAAGTCGCCAAACTGCACACCGTTTTCGACGCGCACATTTTGATGTTGATGGTGAAAATCTTCGTTCGGCTCCGTCATGCGCACCGCCGCGTAGCCCGCATCGAGGAACGGAAAATGATCGCCGCCACGCAAATAACGGTCGCGGCGGTAAATCAGATCCACGTTCATCTTCGGCACGTAGCGCTCGCCAGCCGCTTTGATGTACCTGGCAAGTTGGCGGGCCGGCGAATCGTTTTCGCCACCGGTGCGGATCAGTGTGAGCCAATCCTCCGGCATTTCCTTCAGCGGTGGAATGCCTTCGGCAAATAGCCGCACACGGTCGCGCACCACTTTGCCATCCGAGCCCCGGGTGTTGCCGATGATGTCGTTGGTAATCATGCCTGCGATGTTCATGCCTTTTGCCTTTGCCGCCTTGGCGAAAAATGTCGAGCCAAGCAAACCTTGTTCTTCACCGGCAACGGTGATGAAAATGAGGGTGGCGTTGAATTTATATTTCGACATCACGCATGCCATCTCGATCACCGCCGCCGTACCGGAGGCGTCGTCGTTTGCGCCGGGTGCCAATCCGTCGGGTTCGGTCGGCGTGCTGCGCATGGAATCGTAATGACCGCTGACGACGTAGATTCGATCGCGGCTTTCGGCTTGTTCGCCCGGCAGGGTGGCGACCACATTGATGATCGGCGTCGGTTGCGCAACGCGCGCGCTTACAGGTGCCAGATGTTCATCAAATGCGACCACCATTCGATTGCCACTAGCGGCGTTGCAGCGCTCCAGTTCGCTTTTAATCCAGCGCCGCGCCGCGCCAATGCCTGTGCTGTCGCTGGCCGCGTCCGAAAGCGAATTGCGGGTACCGAAGCCGACGAGGGTGCGAATTGTGGCTTCGATGCGTTTCGCCGAAATTTCCTTGACGATTTTTTCAATATCCGGATTCTTTTTCGGGGGCTCCGCAAAGGAGGGGCTACTGAACATAGCAAGTGCAAGAAAAAAACCGGCAATTGGCGACCGCATGATTTGCTCCAGAGCGAAGAAGGAATGGCGTCATCATAGCCGTGATCGGCTATGCTGCTATTTGCACAGGTCAATTAATACGGCGAGGAGAGCATGCGCATACGCGACTGCAACTGGATGCAAATCGAGGAATACCTGCAGCACGATGATCGTGCGGTGCTGCCGCTGGGTTGCACTGAGCAACACGCTTACCTGAGCCTGTCGGTAGATTCAATCCTGTCGGAACAGGTGGCAATTGATGCGGCAGAGCCTCTGGGCATTCCGGTTTTTCCGGTGGTGGCATATGGCCCGACTGCATCTTTCATGGCCTACCCCGGCACCGTGTCGCTGCAACTTGAAACCTATCTTGCGCTGCTGCAGGACGTGCTCGACAGCATGGTCACGCACGGCTTCAAGCGCATCCTGGTGGTAAACGGGCACGGCGGCAATCAGCCGGCAGTTGCCGTCACCGAGCGCATGACCCAGGATAATCCGGCTGTAGAAGTGAAGTTCCACAGTTGGTGGAAAGCGCCACAGACCTGGGCAAAAGTGCGACAAATTGATCCGGTGGCGTCGCACGCCTCCTGGATGGAAAATTTTCCGATCACGCGGTTGGCGGGCGTGGTTCAGCCTGCGCATCAGCAAGTGCCAGTCGACTATTCGAAGTTGGCGTCACTGTCACCCAAACAAGCGCGCGAATTGCTCGGTGACGGCAATTTCGGTGGCGACTATCAAAAGCCGGATGAAGTGATGGACGCGCTGTGGGAAGTGGCGGTCGCAGAAACGCGCGAATTGCTAAACGGACCGTGGCGAAAAAAATTTGAATGAGAAAAACAGATAGGTGTATGAAAATACAGCGATTTACCCAGATCCGTCGTTTTAATCATGTGAAGTTACTTTAGGTTTGATTCATATCTAATTAATTATCAACGAAGTTTTCCACAGGCAAAATTGCGTTAGGAATACGCGCTAAGTGTCTGACAAATAAAGAAAAAACCACTAAAACCCGCTTGACTGCGGGTTTTTATTTGCCTATAGTGTCCACAAGTGGAGAAAAGTGGAGTTTTCTGGAAACCTTGGAAAATGTATCCGTTTTTCAGCCAAAAAATAACGAGAGGGGTCCATCGAACGTGTTTCAAGGTGCGTCAGAACTGAATCTGGATGTGAAGGGGCGCATGGCGGTGCCGGTCAGGCATCGCGAGCCGCTGTCGCTGCCCAGCGCCGGCAACTTGGTGCTCACGGCGCATCCCGAGGGCTGTCTGCTCATGTATCCACTGCTGCACTGGCAGCCGATCCGCGATCGCGTGATGACTTTCCCCAGCCTTGACCGCACTGCCAGCGTCTGGAAGCGTTTGCTCATTGGCTTCGCCGAAGATCATGTGCTTGACGGCAACGGTCGGGTGTTGATCTCCCCGGAATTACGCAAGTTCGCCGGCATTGAAAAATTGGTGATGTTTGTGGGGCAGGGTACGCATTTTGAAATCTGGAACGTGGGTGCGTGGGAAGCGCAATTGAAGTTGCTTACGTCGGGCGCTGCGGTCCTGCCACCCGGCACCGAGAATTTTTCCCTTTAGCCGGTGGCATGAATGACCTTCCAAATATTTCCGCAGGTTCCACGCCCGTCTCTGCATCGGGTCACGTCACGGTGCTATTGCGCGAAGCGGTCGATGCTCTCGCCGTCAAATCTGACGGCGTTTATGTCGACGGCACCTTTGGCCGTGGCGGCCATTCACGCGCGATCCTGGAACGATTGGGGCCAAATGGACAACTGATCGCGATTGATCGTGATCCGCGCGCGATTGCAGCAGGTGAACTGCTGGCGCAACAGGACAAAAGATTTTCGCTGTATCACGCTGCAATGAGTGAATTAAACGATGTGCTGAAACAGGCGGTAATTAAAAACCAGGGCGCATTGGATGGAATGCTGGCGGACTTAGGCGTGTCGTCGCCGCAGTTGGATGTGGAGGAGCGCGGGTTCAGTTTTCGCTTCAATGGACCCCTCGACATGCGCATGGATACGTCGCGTGGCGAGACCGTTGAAGAGTGGCTGCACCGCAGCGAAGAGAAAGAAATAGGGGAGGTCATCTGGCGCTATGGTGAAGAACGGTTTGCTAAGCAGATTGCAAGAGCGGTTGTTGCGGCAAGGGTCATCGGACGTATTCGGACGACGCGCGAGCTTGCCGGGATCGTGGGTAAAACCGTCCGGACGCGCGAGCCGGGGCAGCATCCCGCAACCCGCACGTTTCAGGCTTTTCGGATTTTCATCAATCAAGAGCTTGAAGAAGTAACGCAGGTACTACCGCAGGCTGTTCACAGCTTGCGGACTGGAGGCAGGCTGGTGGTGATCGCGTTTCATTCTCTGGAAGACAGGATCGTCAAGCGTTTCATGCAAAACGCCGCGAAGGCGGACCACCTGCCTTCAAAATTGCCAATACGCGCCCATGAAGTCAACGACGCGACCCTTCGCATCGTCGGCAAGCCCGTCAAGCCATCCGACGCCGAAATCGCCGCCAATCCACGGGCCCGCTCGGCCATCATGCGCACGGCAGAAAAGCTGTGACAAGCCTGCCTATTTCACTGCGCCGCGTGGGCCTGTTCAGCCATCTGGCTTTGCCATCCAAAAGCACGATTAAAACAACCGAACGCACCAATCCTGCCGGTCTGGTTCGGCCCGCGATTTATGCAGGCTAGGCTGAACACATTGTTGTTACTGGTGCTGATCGGCTGCGCGCTGTCGGTGGTGACGTCGCAGCACAATGCGCGAAAGGCGTTTATCGAGTTGCAGAAAGAGCTGGAAACCGAACGAAAACTCGACAGCGAGTGGCGTGAGTTGCAGATCGAAGCGCAGACCCAGGGTGCCGGCAGGCGGATTGAACAAAAAGCGGCGCGTGAACTGGCCATGGGCCAGCCGGATGCCAGGAAAACAGTAATTGTCGTACTGGGTGCCGACGCGGCCACTGCCACCGGCTTGACGCCGGGCGCAAGCAAATGAATCACGCCTCCAATCGTCTCGAACCGAATCTGCGGCTGAAACTCGAGGGCTGGCGCTCGCGAGTGGTACTGCTGCTTTGTCTGGGAGGTTTCGGAGTACTGCTGGGCCGTGCGTTTTATTTACAGGGGCTCAACTACGATTTTTTGCAGGCCAAAGGCGAAGCTCGATTTGTGCGGGTGGTAGACATGCCTGCTTCACGTGGCGCGGTAATGGATCGTCATGGAAAGGCGCTGGCGATTTCAACGCCGGTGGAATCCATCTGGGGCAGTCCGCCCGATATTGAAGCCGATACAGGGCAAATTGCCAAGCTGGCATTGGCACTGGGCATGGACCGCACGCTGCTCGCCGAGCGCATTGCCGACAAGGGCAAAAATTTTGTGTGGTTAAAGCGTCAATTGTCGCCTGAGCAGGCAGCGCGGGTGATGGTGTTAAAAATTCCCGGCATATTTCAACAGCGCGAATTCCGCCGTTTCTACCCCTCAGGTGACGTCACGGCGCACGTCATCGGCTTTACCGGATTGGACGATCAGGGTCAGGAAGGGATTGAGCTCGCGCAGCAAGCCGTGCTGTCGGGTGCGACGGGACAAAAACGCGTGATAAAAGATCGCAAGGGCCGCATTGTCGAGGACATTGAAAATCTGAAAGCGCCGCGCGAAGGCAAGCCGCTGAAGTTATCGATTGATGAGCGCTTTCAAAATCTGGCGCATCGCGAATTGAAGGCTGCCGTTGAAGCCAACAAAGCCAAAGGTGGAGCGCTGGTGATGCTCGACGCGAAAACCGGTGAAATTTTGGCGCTGGTCAACCAGCCCGACTTCAACCCTAACAATCGCGCCAATGTGCAACTCAAGCAGATGCGCAATCGCAGCATTACCGATGTATTTGAGCCGGGTTCCACGTTTAAGCCGTTCGCAGTCTCAGCGGCGCTGGAGGCGGGTATCGTCAAGCCGGAGACCGTCATCACCACCGGTCCTGGCCTGACCATTGGCAGCAAGACCATTACGGATTTACCGCACCGCTCCACGCAGTTGACGGTAGCCGAAATTATCCAGAAATCGAGCAACATCGGCACCGCCAAGATCGCCTTGCAGCTACCTTCGGAGCGACTCTGGAATCTTTATAACGAGCTGGGTTTCGGGGTCGCGCCAAAAACCGGATTTCCTGGTGAAGCAACCGGTCGGCTGCGCGCCGTTAAAAACTGGAAACCGATTGAACAGGCGACCATGGGCTATGGCTATGGCATATCGGTCAGCGCCATTCAACTAGCGCGCGCGTACACCATCTTTACCAACGATGGGGTGTTGCTGCCGGTCACGTTCATGAAGCGCGACGGCGACGTAATCGGCAAACAAATCATTGCGCCGAAGACCGCGCGGACCATGGCACAAATGCTTGAAACCGTAACCCAGCAGGGCGGTACCGCGACCAAAGGCCAGGTGCCGGGCTTTCGCGTGGCAGGCAAAACAGGTACCGCAGAAAAACTGGTGAACGGCCAGTACACCGAAAATTTTTACGTCTCCTCATTTGTCGGTTTCGGTCCGGTCACCAATCCTCGCTACATCATCGTGGTCACCATTGATGAACCATCGGCGGGAAAACATTTTGGTGGCGATGTATCCGCGCCGGTATTTTCCAGCGTCATGTCGCAGGCACTGCGGATGGCGGGTGTGTCGCCGGATGCGGAAACGCTGCGCGAAGCAAGCGTTGCGCCGATTCCCGTTGCCATCAACATCAAGGAGCGCGGTTAAGGATGGTCGCGCCAACGATGCATTCGGCAAACCTGCTGGCAGCCGACTTCTCGGCGCAGGACTTGACCGACGCCTTAGCCGTCATGCCCGCGCAACTGCAAGACGCGACCGCCAGCAGCCGTGAAGCCAAACGCGGCACGGCATTTCTGGCTTATCGCGGCGCGGCACGCGATGGCCGGGACTTTATCGCGGAAGCCATTGACCGCGGCGTTTCCGCCGTGTTGTACGACCCGGAAAATTTTGTCTGGAACATCGACTGGAAAGTACCTTGCCTTGCCGTGCCGGACCTGAAAATCCACGCCAGCCGGATTGCCGGACACATCTACGGCAACCCGTCTGACGCGCTGTGGATGACAGGGGTGACTGGCACCAACGGAAAAACGTCGGTGGCGCAATGGATTGCACAGGGCCTGGAGCGCGCCGGCAAAAAAGCGGCGGTGCTCGGCACCATCGGCAACGGCATGGTGGGACATCTCCAGGCTTCCGAGACCACCACCCCCGATGCGGTTGCGTTGCAGCGCCATTTGCGTGACTACGCAAAGCAGGGCGCGGTCGCGTGTGCGATGGAAGTATCCAGCCACGGTCTTGATCAGGGCCGCGTCGCCGATATAAAATTTGACGTCGCGGTGTATACCAATCTGACGCGCGATCATCTGGACTATCACGGCACGATGGATGCGTACGGTGCAGCCAAGGCCAAGCTATTCGCACAGCGCGGCCTGCAGCACGCCATCATCAATGCCGACGACGGCTTCGGCCAGCAATTGATTAAGCGGCTCACTTCCCTCGACCACGGCGGGCCCAACCTCATTCGTACCAGTACCCGGCAGAACGGTCAGCACGCCGATTTGGTGGCAAAACAATTATCGGTCTCAGCGGGGGGGCTTGCGTTTGAAATTGGCGGCAAATTTGGCCAGGCGAGCGTGGAGTCAGACATCCTCGGCGCGTTCAACGTATCCAATCTGCTGCTGGTGATTGCCACACTGATGGTGAGCGGCATTTCACTGGCCCAGGCGGCCGCCATCGTCTGCAAATTGCCGCCCGTGCCGGGACGCATGCAAACGGTCCGCACCTCGGACCGCCGTAAGCCACTGGTGGTGGTCGATTACGCCCACACCCCCGACGCGCTCGAGAAAGCGCTGTCCACCCTTGCGGCAATCGTGCCTGAAAATGGTCGGCTGATTTCGGTGTTCGGTTGCGGTGGTGATCGTGATCGCGGCAAACGATCGCAGATGGGTGGCATCTCGGCGTGCTATGCAGATTTGTCGGTGGTCACCTCCGACAACCCGCGCACCGAAAATCCGCAGCGCATTATCGAAGACATCGAAGCCGGCATGAAAGGCGCAGCGTTCAAGTCCATCCCCGACCGGCAACAGGCGATTTTTGAAGCCCTTAACGATGCCAACACCGGAGACATCGTGGTGATCGCCGGCAAAGGCCACGAAGACTATCAAATCGTCGGCGACACCAGGCATCACTTCAGCGATGTCGAGGTTGCCGAAGAAGCATTGGCCGCGTGGCACGGGGCAAGCAAATGAATACGGGCTTTTCGATGTCTTTAAGCAACGTTACGCGAGTGCTGGCGGCAGAACGGTGTGGCGTAATGGCGGGTGATCCATTGCTGACCGGCGTTTCTACCGACTCACGGTCGGTGAATGCAGGTGAGCTATTCGTGGCACTCGCCGGTGAAAATTTTGACGGCCACGCATTCGTGACGCGTGCTGCCGAACTCGGTGCCGTGGCCGCACTGGTGTCGCAGCCATCGGTCGACACTGCGATACCGCAAATTCTGGTCGCCGATACCCGTCTCGCGCTGGGCCGGTTGGCACAAGCCTGGCGGCGGCAATTCGCCATACCGGTGGTGGCATTGACCGGCAGCAACGGCAAAACGACGGTGAAAGAAATGTTGCGCGCCGTCCTCATCGCCCATTGCGGCGACGCCGACGCGATCCTGGCGACCGAGGGAAATCTGAACAACGACATCGGCGTACCGCACATGATGCTGCGCCTGAATGCAGGCCACCAGATGGCAATTTTTGAATTGGGCATGAACCACCTAGGCGAAATTGATTACCTTACGCACCTCGTTGAACCGGATGTGGCGCTGGTCATCATGGCAGGTACCGCGCACATCGGCGAGTTGGGCAGCCGGGAGGCGATTGCGCAGGCCAAGGGCGAAATTTTCCTGGGACTCAGAGAGGCGGGCATCGCGGTTATCAACATGCACGACCGGTTTGGTGGTTACTGGAAAAAACTGGCGGGAAAACATCGGGTGATTGGTTTTGGGGTGAGCGGTGAAGACGACGTTTGCGCAACCTTTGCGGATGATCTTCAACATCCGTTGAAGCTGGTTAGCCAGGGTAAGCAGATCGACGTGCAGCTGCAGATATTGGGCAGGCACAACCAGCGCAATGCAGTGGCGGCAGCGGCGGCTGCCTGCGCGCTGGAAGTGCCCTTGCCAACCATAAAAGCCGGCCTCGAAGCGTTTCAGGGGGTTAGCGGCCGGTTGCAAACCCACTGTGGCCATAATTTTGCCACCATCATCGACGACAGTTACAACGCCAACCCCGATTCAGTCAAAGCCGCCATCGCCGTACTGGCGGCATTTCCATCGCCGCGTATCTTGGTGCTGGGCGATATGGGTGAGCTTGGGCCCGAGGCAGCCGCCATGCACGCCGATGTCGGCGCTGCCGCGCGCGCTGCCGGCATTGATTCCTTCTGCGCAACCGGAGAATTAATGCGCCATGCGGTGCGCGCGTTCGGCAGTGGCGCTGAACACTTTCAGAAAATAGACCTGCTGGTCAATGCTGTCAAACCACGCCTCACCGCTGCTACGCATGTACTGGTGAAAGGCTCACGCTTCATGAAAATGGAGCGCGTGGTCGCGCAGCTGGTGCCCAATTTTAAAACGGCCTTTCACTAATGCTGCTCGAACTTTTCCAATGGCTCGCCAGGGATATCCGCGCCTTCAGCGTGTTTCAGTACATCACGCTGCGCACCGTGCTGGCCGCGCTCACCTCGCTGGCGATATCGTTCATCATTGGCCCGTGGATGATTCGCAAACTCACCGCGCTAAAAATCGGCCAGTCGATACGCGATGACGGGCCGCAAACGCATTTGGTGAAAGCCGGTACGCCCACGATGGGCGGCGCGCTCATTCTGGCAGCGGTAACAGTGACCACGCTGCTGTGGGGCGACCTTGAGAATCGCTATGTGTGGGCGTGCCTGGTCACGACCATCGGCTTTGGTGCGATCGGCTGGATCGATGATTATCGCAAGGTCGTTTTCAAAAATCCGAAGGGACTCTCAGCCAAGGCCAAATTTTTTTGGCAGACAGTGATCGCCGCGCTGGCACTGTCGTACCTCGCCTATCGTACCAATCTGCCGCAGCAGACTGATCTCATTGTGCCCTTCTTCAAAACCGTGGCAATCCCGCTCGGCACCTTCGGCTTCATTGTGCTGGGCTGGCTGGTGGTGGTTGGATTTTCCAACGCGGTGAATCTGACCGATGGTCTTGATGGTCTGGCCATCCTGCCGACCGTGATGGTGGCCTCCGCGCTGGCGATATTTGCCTACGTCGCTGGCAACAAAGTTTTCGCAAATTATCTGGGTGTGCCGCATATCGCCGGTGCCGGTGAACTGGCGATTTTTTGCGGCGCGATTGCCGGCGCCGGCCTGGCCTTTCTGTGGTTTAACGCGTACCCGGCGGAAGTTTTCATGGGCGATGTCGGGGCGCTGGCGCTGGGCGGCGCGCTCGGCCTGGTCGCCGTCGTTTGCCGGCAGGAAATCGTGCTCATCATCATGGGCGGCGTATTCGTGGTCGAGACATTGTCGGTGATGATCCAGGTGGCGAGCTTCAAGCTCACCGGAAAGCGCGTATTCCGCATGGCCCCGTTGCATCACCACTACGAATTAAAAGGCTGGAAGGAAAACCAGGTGGTGGTCCGGTTTTGGATTATCACGATGATGCTGGTGCTGTTTGGCCTGTCGACGTTGAAGCTGAGATAAGCAGGATGACGGCGGCAGCCAACATATTTGTGAAGACAAACCCTGCCACTGGAGCGGTTTTCAGGCCATTTGTTGTCTGCGGTCCGCACCGGTGCTCGACTTTGGCTAAGTTATGTTAAGCGATGGAACACGGAGGTGAATTGGCATGACAAACGCATTCTTGTTCTTGGCGCGGGCGACACCGGACGATCCGTCGTCGACTACCTCGACCGAATGGGTGCTCGTGTGCGAGTCGCCGATAGCCGCGCCGAGCCACCTGGTGCCGAACAGCTTCGCGCCCGATATCCCCATGTCGATCTCATTGCCGGCCCCGGGTTTGGCGGCCACGCCGATGCCCTCCTTGGCGACGCCGAACTCATTGTTGCAAGCCCGGGCGTGGCCGTTGCGGGGCCCGCGTGTGATCCGGCCATCGCGAGGGCGGTCGCTAAAGGCAAAATTTTTGTTGGGGACATCGAGCTTTTCGCACGGGAACAAAACCAGATAAATGAGGCCAGGGGAAAGAAACCCAAAGTGATCGGCATCACCGGCTCGAACGGCAAATCAACCGTGACCATGATGGCGGGGGCGATGTGCCGCGCTGCCGGCATGAATACGATGGTCGCGGGCAACATCGGCTTGCCGGTGCTGGCGGCGTTACAAGACGCCAACAGTAACGGCGCGCCCGATGTGTATGTCCTGGAGTTGTCCAGTTTCCAGCTTGAAACCACCTATTCATTGCACCTGGATGCCGCAGCCATGCTCAATCTTTCTCAGGATCATCTGGACCGTTATCGGACGATGAAAAATTACGCGGTGGCCAAGCAGAGAATTTTTATGCATGCCGCGCTGCAGGTACTCAATCGCGACGACGAAGTGAGTTTGCAAATGCGCGACCCGCATTTGCCATGCAGCACGTTTGGACTGGACCGTCCGGCCCACGCGCTGGATTTCGGCATCGACGGCGGTGCGCTCCTTGAAGGCGACAAGCGATTGATGTTGCTTGCCGATATGCCGATTGCCGGTTTGCACAACGCCGCGAATGCACTTGCCGCGTTTGCTTTGTGTCGCGCCATCGGTGCTGACGCCGCAGCGCTGGCAGAAGGGCTGCAGCAGTTCAAGGGTCTGCCGCACCGTCTGGAAAACGTTGGTGTCATCAACGGGATCACCTTCTTTGATGATTCAAAGGGTACCAACGTGGGGTCCACCGTTGCCGCGCTCAACGGCATGACCATGCCCACCGTGCTGATCGCCGGTGGAATCGGCAAGGAACAGGATTTTTCACCGCTGTCGGAGCCGGTGCGAAAACGTGCCCGCGCGGTGGTGCTGATTGGCAAGGACGCGAGGCTGATTGAATCGGCCATCACCTCCGCCCGCATCTCCACCGTCCACGCCGCCTCCATGCAAGAGGCCGTGGAGGCAGCCTATTCATGCGCCTCTCAGGGCGACGCCGTACTGCTATCGCCGGCTTGTGCCAGTTTTGACATGTTCAAAAATTACCACCATCGCGGTGAAGTATTCGCCGAATGCGTACGCGCGCTGAAGCACAAAATTGACATGGGCGTGGTCACAAAAATGGAGGGCAACCTTGCTTTATAGCCCGACCACGCCGCGCGCAGAGCTCGACATCACCTTGTTCTGGAGCGTCGTATTGCTGTTGTCGCTCGGCCTGGTGATGGTCTATTCCTCCTCGATTGCCATGTCCGAGGCGGAGAAGATGACGGGCTATCGCATGCATTACTTTCTGATGCGTCACGCGATTTATCTGGTGCTCGGCCTGGTGGCCGCGATTATTGCTTTCCAGATACCGGTGGCGCTTTGGCAGCGGCTGGCGCTGCCCCTGTTTATCGCCGGTGGATTGCTGCTGGCGCTGGTGCTGATTCCGGGCATCGGCCGCGAAGTGAACGGCTCGCGGCGCTGGATTTCGCTGGGTTTCATGACGATGCAGCCATCCGAACTGATGAAATTTTTTGTGGTGTTGTACGCGGCGGATTACACCGTGCGCAAAGCCGCGTTCATGCACGATTTCAAGAAGGGATTTCTGCCGATGCTGGCGGTGATGGTGTTTACCGGCGCGATGTTATTGCGGCAGCCTGACTTTGGCGCGCTGGTGGTCGTCACCTCGATTGCGATGGCCGTGTTATTTTTGGGCGGCCTCAACTGGCGGGTATTTGCGGGCCTGATCGTATTGCTTCTGGTTGCCTTCGTGGCGCTGATAATTTCCTCACCGTATCGCCTGCAACGCATCATTGGTTTCATGGACCCATGGGCGGACGCGTTTGGCAAAGGCTATCAACTCTCGCATTCGCTCATCGCGTTTGGCCGCGGCGAATGGTTTGGGGTGGGGCTGGGCGGCAGCGTGGAAAAACTTTTCTATCTGCCTGAAGCGCACACCGATTTCCTGTTGGCAGTGATTGCAGAAGAACTTGGCTTCGCCGGTATCACCGTCGTCCTGGCACTCTTTGTGTTGCTCATTTATCGGGCCTTTGCCGTGGGCCGCGAGGCGATGATGCGCGAGAAATATTTTCCGGCGCTGGTCGCGCAAGGTATCGGCGTGTGGTTGTCGGTGCAAGCGTTTATCAATATGGGCGTCAATATGGGTGTGTTGCCGACCAAGGGCCTTACCTTGCCGTTCCTGTCTTACGGCGGCACCGGTATTGTGGTCAATTGCATCGCGGTGGCGGTGCTGCTGCGCATCGACGCCGAGAATCGCGCAGGCTCAGGGGTCAGCAAAGCCGCGTCCGAAAAGATGGCGCACCGATGAAGCGTACCGCACTCATCATGGCTGCAGGTACCGGCGGCCACATTTATCCCGGCCTGGCGATTGCAGAGGTGTTGGTGCAACGCGGTTGGACCATTGTCTGGCTGGCAACCCCTGCCGGCATGGAGCATCGGTTGGTTGGCAGGGCTGGCTACCGGATCGAAATCGTCAACATGTCGGGGGTGCGGGCCAAAGGTGTGGGCGCGTGGCTCGCTTTGCCGCCGATGTTGCTGCGTGCGTTTTGGCAATGTGTACGAATCATCCGGCGGGTGAAACCTGATGTCGTCGTGTCGATGGGCGGCTACGTCGCCTTTCCCGGCGGCATGATGGCAGCACTGCTGGGCAAACCGCTGGTGGTGATCGAACCGGGTGCGCACGCAGGTCTCACCAGTCGCGTGCTGGCGTTGATCGCGGATCGGGTGCTGGTGGGGTTTCCGGAGTCGTTTAGCCAGGTGCCGAAAAATGCCCTTGCCCGGTCACTGCCGATCCCCAAAAAAGTTGACTGGCTGGGTACGCCGGTGCGCGCAGCGATTGCCAACGTCGCAACGCCGGCCAAGCGCTTTGCAAACCGCAGCGGACCGCTGCGTCTGCTCGTCGTCGGCGGCAGCCTCGGTGCCAAGACACTCAACGATCTGGTGGTCGCTGCACTGGCCGCCATGCCGCCGACGGCGCGTCCGGAAGTCATCCACCAATCGGGCGAGAAGAATTTTGCTGCATTGCAAACCGCCTATCGCAACGCAAATATCGACGCGCGGGTGTTGCCATTTATCGACGATATGGCGGACAAACTTGCCTGGTGCGATGTAATGCTATGTCGGGCGGGCGCCATTACCGTTGCCGAGCTTGCGGTGGCCGGAGTGGCGAGCGTGTTGGTGCCGCTGCCATTCCTTGTCGCGGAAGAACAGGATGCCAACGCCCATTTTTTAGCCGACAAAAACGCCGGGATATTGGTGAGGCAGCTGGACACTACCCCGCAATCGCTGGCGGCAATCCTGAAAGATATGACCCGTGAAAAGTTGCTGGCAATGGCGACGATCGCGCGCACCCTCGGTAAACCCGATGCCACCGAGCGCTGCGCCGGTGCGTGCATGGAGCTGGCAGTATGAAACATAAAGTCAAACATCTTCATTTCATCGCGTATGACACACGCCAGGGCTTTCGCCGGTGCGCGGGGCGGCAGCGTTTGCTCGCGCAAACGCCCGCCAATGCCAATGGACCGTTATGAAACATAAAGTCAAACATCTTCATTTCATCGGCATTGGCGGCTCCGGTATGTCGGGCATCGCTGAAGTGCTGATCAATCTGGGCTACACCGTCGGGGGTTCCGACTTAAGCGACTCCGCGGTGGTAAAGCGGTTGAAGTCGCTTGGGGCCAGGGTGTTGATCGGCCACGCGGCAGGCAATATTGCCGGTGCCGACGTGGTGGTGATTTCCAGCGCGGTGAAGGCGGACAATCCCGAAGTGATCGCGGCCAAGGCCGCCCGCGTGCCGGTGGTGCCGCGCGCCATCATGCTGGCCGAATTGATGCGCTTCAAGCAGGGCATCGCAATAGCCGGCACGCATGGCAAGACCACCACCACTTCACTGATCGCGCATGTGCTGGGTGAGGCCGGGCTGGATCCAACCTGCGTGATTGGTGGACGCCTGAATTCAATCGGCACCAACGCACGGTTGGGCAGCGGCGAGTTTTTGGTGGCCGAAGCGGACGAATCGGATGCTTCCTTTCTTTACCTGCAGCCAATCATGGCGGTCGTCACCAATATTGATCAAGACCACATGGATACCTATGAGCATGATTTTGAAAAATTGAAATCGGCGTTCGTGGAATTTTTGGAACACCTGCCGTTTTACGGACTCGCCGTGCTGTGTGTGGATGATCCCAATGTGCGCGACATTCTGCCCCGCCTCAGCAAGCCGTTGCGTACTTACGGTATGACGGCCGAGGCGCAGTTGCGGGCCGTTAACGTGCTGGCGTCCAACGGCAAAATGACATTCACCGCTGTCAATTCAAACGATCGGAGCGTGCTGGATGTGGAGCTGAATCTGGCCGGCACCCACAATGTGTTGAATGCGCTGTCGGCTATCGCGATTGCGCGGGAAATTGGCATCGCCGATGTCGACATTGTTCGCGGACTGGCTACCTTCAGCGGCGTGGGAAGGCGCTTCCAGCGTTACGGCGACATCGCGATTGCCTCCGGCGGGTCGTTCACCCTGATCGACGATTACGGCCATCACCCGGTGGAGATGGCCGCAGTACTGGCAGCGGCACGCGGCGCCTTTCCGGGCCGGCGCGTGGTGCTGGCGTTTCAGCCGCACCGCTATACGCGAACCCGCGACCTGTTCGAAGATTTCGTCAGGGTAATGTCCACGGCAGACGAATTGATTCTGGCTGACGTCTATCCAGCCGGTGAGGCGCCGATCGTGGCGGCAGACGGTCGCGCGCTCGCCCGGGCGTTGCGCGTGGCCGGAAAAGTCGAGCCCTTGTTTGTTGAAACGGCGAATGAAATAGCCGACGCCGTGTTGAGCCGGGTTCGCGACGGCGACGTGGTGATTACCATGGGCGCCGGTTCTGTGGGCGGCGTCGCGCCGCGTTTGGCCGGCGTTGGCGGTGGTGAATGAAATTGGCCGAAGCTATTAAATTTGCCACGCCGATTCGCGGCGAACTTAAACGTGATGAGCCAATGGCGCACCATGTTTCCTGGCGCGCCGGCGGACACGCGAAGCAATTTTTCAAGCCGGTCGATGTTGCCGACCTGCAGGCTTTTTTGCCGACAGTGCCGCGCCATCAGCCAATTTTGTTTATTGGTCTGGGCAGCAATCTTTTAGTCAGGGATGGCGGTTTTGACGGTAGCGCAATATTGACAACGCCAATGCTGCACGGCATCGCGCTCGACGCGGCTGATTCCACCATCGTCTGCGCCGGCGCGGGTGTGGCCTCGCCGCACCTCGCCAAATTTGCCGCCAAAAATCATCTCGGCGGCGCCGAATGGCTGGCCGGCGTACCCGGCACCATCGGCGGCGCGCTGGCCATGAATGCGGGCTGCTACGGCACCGAGACCTGGCAGCAGGTTGTCGACTGCATGACGATTGATCGTGACGGTATGCTGCATACGCGCACAGCGGCCGACTATGAAATTGGCTATCGCCATGTCGCGGCCAAACCCCGGCACACGCCGGCAGATACCGCTCAGGCCGAGGAATGGTTCGTCGCCGCGCGGTTTCGTTTCATCCCCGGCGATGCCGCCATCGCCCAAACACGCATCAAGCAGCTGCTCGCCAAACGCATGGCATCGCAGCCGCTGGATAAGCCCAATGCGGGTTCAACGTTCCGCAATCCGCCGGGCGACTTTGCGGCACGGCTGATCGAATCCTGCGGACTCAAAGGCCACCGTATCGGCGGCGCGCAAGTGTCGATGAAGCACGCCAATTTCATCATCAACACCGGTGGCGCCAAGGCGGCAGATATTGAAAACCTGATTGCCCACATGCAGTCAACGGTGACTGCGGCCACGGGCGTGGAATTGGTCCGCGAAGTGAAAATTGTCGGGCAGTCATCGTGAAACTCTCGACCCAAAGAAACGGTACTTTATCAATTGATGTAGAACCAGCATGGGTGCGGTTTTCCAGCCATTTATGCCTTGAAAGCCACGCCGGTACTGGAGTTTTAATTTGAGCGCTGACATAAAAAAACTCGGGCGCGTTGCCGTCCTGATGGGCGGCTCAAGTGCTGAACGCGAGATCTCGCTTCTGTCCGGCAATGGTGTGCTTGCCGCATTGCGCGAAAAAGGCGTGGACGCGCACGCGTTCGACCCGGCAGAGCACGCGCTGTTTGATTTGCCGCGCGAAAAATTTGAACGGGTGTTCATCGCGCTGCACGGCCGCTTCGGCGAAGATGGCACCGTGCAGGGCGTGCTGGAAACATTGAAGATCCCCTACACGGGCTCCGGCGTAATGGGCTCGGCGCTGGCGATGGACAAATGGCGCACCAAACTCATCTGGCAAGCCGCCGGCATTCCCACGCCGCAATACCGGATGCTCACCCAGACCAGCGACTGGCTGAAAGTGGTCGACGAATTGAAACTGCCGCTGATCGTCAAGCCGGCACGGGAAGGTTCCAGCATCGGTGTCACCAAAGTGAAATCGGCCAGCGAATTGCCCGCCGCATTTGCGCTCGCATTCAAGCTCGACCCGCTGGTGATTGCAGAACAATTTATCGCAGGGCAGGAGCTGACGGCTTCCGTGGTCGGCGCTGAGGCGCTGCCGCTGATTCGCATCGATGCGCCCGAAGGCGCTTACGACTATCAAAACAAGTACTTCACCGATTTCGTCAAGTATCGCTGTCCCGCAGGAATACGTGCCGAGGTTGAGGATGAAATACGCGCCATGACGATGAAGGCATTTCGCGTGTTGGGCTGTGATGGCTGGGGACGCGCCGACATGATGCTGGCACCCGACGGCCGTTTCAGCTTTCTCGAAATGAATACCTCACCCGGCATGACCAGCCACTCCCTGGTGCCAATGGCCGCGCGTGCGGTCGGCATGAGCTATGCCGATTTATGTCTGCATATATTGCAATCTGCATCTTTAAAAAGCTGATCAATCCACTCCACATGGCACGCCAACCTCAGCCGCAACATCGGTCCCGACATGCACCGGAGCCAACCGCACACTTCACCCGCAACCGGGTGGTAGTGATCGCGGTGTCGTTGCTGGCGATGCTGGTGGCGGCTGCTTTAGTGTGGCTATTGATGACGACACTGCCGAAAGTCGACAGCGCATCGACGTTGCCGATCCGTGAAGTGGTATTTGTCGGCGAGATGGCGCACGTTGATGCCGGTGAACTCAGGCGCGTTGCAGGCGGCATCAGAGGCAGCATGTTGCGGACCGATCTCAACGAGGTGAGAGCTGCCATCGGTCAAATCCACTGGATACGTGGTGTCGACGTTCGCCGCCGCTTTCCAGCCACCCTCGAAGTAAAGGTGGAAGAGCACCGGCCGTTTGCCCACTGGCAGGTGACGGAAGGAGAACAGGGATTTTTGGTCAACACCTTCGGCGAAGTGTTCGACGCTGATTTCGATGCGGCATTGCCGGTCTTCAGCGGACCGCAAGGCAGCGCTAAAGAAGTGCTGGCCAATTACAGCGCATTCAAGTCGCAGCTTGCCGTGACCGGCAGGTCGCTCTCGGCAGTTGCACTATCCGCCCGGCGCGCTTGGCAGATCAGGCTTGATAACGGCACCACGCTGCAGCTCGGTCGCAGCGAGGCGGGTGAGCGCCTTAACCGCTTTGTGAACGCCTATCCTGCGGTGCCCGCACTGCAACTGGCAAACGCCCGGGTGGACCTGCGCTACCAATCCGGAATGGCCGTGAAGGTGGCGACCGACAGTACCGCCAGGACCGTTAAAAAGAGCACCCCTAAATCATGAAGAAACGAGCGTATGAATAAGCCTCGCGAAACCAAAAACCTGCTGGTCGCGCTGGATATTGGCACATCCAAAATCGTTGCCATCGTCGCCGAGGTGACGCCCGATGGTGCGCTCGAAATCCTCGGCCTGGGACAGCACCCGTCAAAAGGTCTGAAAAAGGGCGTGGTGGTCAATATCGAGGCGACCGTCACCGGCATCCAGCGGGCGCTGGAAGAAGCCGAACTGATGGCTGACGTCAAAATTCGCGATGTCCTTACCGGTATCGCCGGCTCGCATATCAAGAGCTTTAA
>JAYVKG010000049.1:0-4757 GCA_043768625.1 Betaproteobacteria bacterium | reverse complement strand
GAGGTTCGGCAGGTCCTGCAGGCGGATGCGCTGTTTGTCCGCGCCGTGACAGGTTACACAGCCAAAATCGTGTGGACCGCCGCGATAAAAAAACATCGTCTTGCCAATATCATAAGCCCGCTTTTCCTTCGGGTGGGAGGCCGAAACGTTCATCTTCAGCCCGCGCGACTCTGTCGTAACGTACGCGACCAATGCTTCGATGTCCGACTTTTGTTCCGGACTACCAAAGGGAATTTTTGTAGCGTCCGCATATTTATAACCCTGCAACATGACCATGCAGGTGACCAGACGCGATTCCAAGTCTTCCACTTTATCGGTATCTCGGAAATACTTGGGCAGTACCGTGTAGGCACCCTTGACCTTCCCCGGCCCGAGACCAATATCGCATTGTTCGAACGAAGCATTATTGGGGCCGCGCTTTTGCTTCCACATTGCTTCGCCGCGCGCCTCCCACAATTCAGCAGGATTGCCATCGCCCAGCGCCTGGCGATACTTTTCAATTTCCTTGACGGCGGCATCGCCACCTTGATCATTGATTTGGGCAGAGGATGCAGCCACATGCAGCGTTCCCGCCAGCGCCACTCCAACCATTGTTATCGCCCATACTGTCGGTCTAAATTGTTGCATTTCACTCCTCCGAAAAGCCGACCGCGATTATCACTTGCGTTAACCTGCGGCCGCAGGTTTTGTCGTACGGCGTGGTAATAAACGGCCTGACGAGCTCTATGGCTTAAGATATACGAAGCCCTCTCGGGCCTGCAATCGACCTATTTCCACGACACCCGAGGGCACCAACTTGGTCTGCGGCAGCAGTCTTTTCGGATCGATCTTATTCGCCTTCAGGGTAATCTCGCATACCCGAAACTCAACGCCGCGAGCAGCCAGATCTTCCACCGGAATGTTGTAGGGATTGCCGGTTGCATTCGTTGCGCCATCCAGCAAAAAATTGACGCCCTGTGCATGCGCCACCACGACTATTTTTGCGGTCGGGTCAACATCAAGGTGATTTTTGATATTGCGAAGACCTTTGGTTGCCTGTTCAAAACCGGAGTCGAAGTGATAAACAATCTTGATCGGTTCATCCTTGGCTGCGGCATGGACAACAGAAAGGGAGGCGGCAGCAATAAACGCCAGCATTTTGAGGGACAACATCGAGCGCAGCTTCATGTAAAACTCCAGTCAGGAAATAGACGCTTCGTCAGATCGCTTGTCGCCTTTGCTATCGGTCCAAGTGACGACCACTTTTTCGCCCGCTTTGCCACCTGAGAATCGAAATTCTAAAAATGGATTTTTGGACACAGAAGGTCCCCATTGCGCCGACAACACCGTCTTGCCATTATGTGTGGCGACAACGCTCTGTATAAACCAGGCTGGCACAGTCTTGCCGGCAGAGTCTTTGCGCTGTCCAGTCTCCATTTCATGCGCCATCAACACCTTAACCACCACTTTATCGCCCATCATGCTGGCGCGAATTTTCATCGGATCTGCCATTTGAATCTCCTAAGTCGCTTTACGAGTGCCGCCTCATGTTGCCATGCTGACCAAGCCCTTCGCCCGTTACAGTGAAGGCTGCAAGTGGCCGGGGTGATCTGCGCAAACCCATCCCTTGAAATAATCCCTCAACCACCACACCCACCGAGGGTTACTTTAATTTCCTTGGCAGCGAAAAAATATTTGCCATCTGCCTTGACGAGTGCATACACATTTGACGTCTGGCCCATTTTTACCCGTGTGGAAACAAACGGGTCAGTACCAACGGGAATTTCAAACACGGCTGACAACGCATTCGGATTTTTTTCCACCAAAATAGAGATGGATTCGGTCTTGCCAAGTTTGCTCGACACTGCCACGGGCACCACCGCGCCGTTTTCGGCGATATCGGGAGAGGTGATGGTAATTTCCTTACTCTCGACTGCCGTAGCACCGCCAAAGGCTTTCACGGTGTCTTGCAAGCTCTTGGTGTCGAAAGCCGCCTTATTCCACTCTTCCGCGTGAAGATTGCCGAATTTAAAAATGCTCAATGACGCGGTCAGCGTCATGAGGGTTGCACCAGCGGACGCGTGAAGCAGTTTTCTGCGTGATTGATTCATGACTTTCTCCTGAAATTCGTAGACTTGGCAATGCTATTTCGACGCTCACTATACTGCAATACTATTACGTTACTGGAGCCCCGGACAGTATCCATTTAACTAGCGCCAGTATGTCTTCATCGCTTATCGCATTCGGCGGCATGGGAATTGAACTCCAGATGCCGCCACCGCCGTTTTTGACCTTTTCAGCCAGTCTGGTTACCGCGGTGCCATCAGATTTATATTTTTCCGCTATCTCTTTGAAGCTGGGTCCGATAAGTTTTTTGTCAAGTTGATGGCAGGTAGCGCAGTTGCTTTTTTGCGCAAGGTCACGCATCGACTTTCCACTCGTTTTCGGTGCGGACGGGATCATCGCAGCGTTGACGGCGGACAGCGTAGCCTTATCCCGCGCCGAGCCTATTGTGCGCTGCTGCTCGGCCAGATCGCCATGCATACCACGCGCGGCATCGGGTAATACCGAGGCCAAGCCAATCTCGACTTTGCAGTCTTTCATGCACGCAACATTTTGCACGTCGCCCTTGCCGTGAATGTTCCACAAGCCTTCATAACTTACCTTACCATTGCGGTTGGGAAGAAGCGCCTGAACGTCGCGAATCGTTTGGTCTGTCAAAGTGAAATTTGCAGGCACGATATCCGCAAGGTGTAAAAGGTAGGCGAGTGCCGCGTACACTTCGTCGGTGGTCAACGATTTCGGCGCATTCCAGGGCATGGCTCGATTGATGTAGTCCCATAGCGTGGAAATTGATGACACCTTCATCATTGTGGTACGAGGAATAAACTCTTGTAACGCTTTCACACGGCCTGTCTTGATATCCTCCGCCGTGGTACCGCCTACCAGCGGCGAAAATACATCATTGGATTCGCCGAAGGTGCCGTGACAGGATGCACATTTCGCATCCCACACCTGCTGCCCTTTGGCGACCGAGCCGCTACCCTCCGGCAGTCCTTTGAAATCAGGGCGAACGTCGATATCCCAAGCCTTGATTTCCGCAGGAATTGCGGTGCGGCCAATTCCCGGAAAATTACCCTCCGCTTGTGCCGCGCACGTTACGACGAGCGTCACCAACAGCGCCGATTCAGTACGCCTGGACATTGCTCACCTCGCCGGACTGGGCGATTCTCCATGATTGAATTGCATTGTTGTGGTAGATCGAACGCGTGCCGCGTACGGCACGCAGTTGATTAATCTTCGGCTGTACGTAGCCGGTTTCGTCGATCGCGCGGCTTTGCAGGACCGTTTGGCCACCATTCCACGTCCAGCCAATATTAAATCGCGTGAGGCTCTTCGACTGTATGGGGCTTTCCAACCGGGCGGTCTGCCAGTTAATGCCGCCATCAAAACTGACATCGACACGCTTGATCTTTCCGCGACCGGACCAGGCCAATCCCGTCACATTGTGGAAACCCTTGTCGAGTAAGGTTTGTCCACCGGACGGCGATGTAATCACCGACTTGCATTCCTGTATCGAGGTGTATTGTCGGTGGCGACCGTCGGGCATAAGATCGATGTAGTGGATCACCTCATCTTTGGTGCCATAAGGCTGGTCGCCGACCTCAATGCGGCGCAGCCACTTCACCCACGAAACACCTTGGATACCTGGCGCGACCATGCGCAGCGGATAACCATTTTCTGGCCGGAGCATTTCTCCGTTCATGGCATAAGCCAACATGCAATCATCCAGTACGCGCTCCATGGCGATAGTGCGGGTCATTGAAGAACCGTCTGCACCTTCCGCCAAAATGTACTTGCCGCGCCGCTTGTCGAAGCCCGCCATGTCCAGCAAGGTGGAGAGAAGCACCCCGGTAAATTCGCAGCAACTCAACATGCCATGGGTATATTGTACGGTTGGCACCGCGACATTGCCCCACTCCATGCCGGTGTTAGCGCCACATTCTATGAAATGTATCCGAGACACCGAGGGTAATCGCAGCAGTTCTTCCATCGTGAAAACCAATGGATTTTTCACCAGCCCATTGATCATCAACCTGTGCTTTGAGGGGTCCACGTCCCACCAACCTTGATGGTGGCGCTCAAAATGCAAGCCACTCGGGGTAATGATACCGAACAGGCCCTGCAATGGTGTAAACGACACCGACGCGGCTGATACCCGCGTCAAGCCCGGGCTCTCGCGGCGCTGCAGATTGTTTTCGTATTTGGAAGGCAAACCGTAACCAGTTGTCGCCACTGGCTGGCCCAAACCTTTTGAATGCGCGGGCAATTCCAGAATATTAACGTCACCCGTAAATTCGGCATGCGCAGAAGAAGCTGACGTCAATGCCGTAGCACCGCTGGCGGCCAGCGTAAAGGCATCCCGCAAAAAACTGCGGCGGCCTGCCGCCACTTCTGCGATCTGATCGGGTTTTAAAAAGCCCTCTGGCGCGCGCTTAACTCGCACCGCTGCCAGCGATTGCAAATAATCTGCCGTCACCATCGTCTCCTCGCACAATCAATTGTGCTTGCTAGCGCAAAAAACGCTTTATTAGCTAGTTATTATATTAGCGAAGTCTAATTTATTAATTTGCCTGTTGTCAAGATCATTGACTCTTGAAATTCAATAATTTTGATACGCTGGCGAATTCGGTTGCACAAAGCAAACAGCCCAACTCGGGTTGAGTTGGGCTGTTTGCTTTGCTTGGGTCTTGGCGATGACCTACTTTCGCACGGGT
>JAYVKG010000048.1:0-34282 GCA_043768625.1 Betaproteobacteria bacterium | reverse complement strand
TAACGCACCAACGGCGCGGGCAAAGCCGCGATCACGCCAGGCGGTCGTCAAGTAGTGCGGATTCACTATTTTGTGGCCGATGGCGCTGTTGGCACTTTGCGGCCAGGCCCTGGTGATGATGGTCGGTGAAGCTCCCTGCGCAACCAGCGCGTCAGCCGCGCTGTTCAGGAAGCGCTCCGCGCCGCCGAAGGGATCATACCTGGCGCGGATGAGGGCGAGTTTCATGCGCGCGAGTCGGTGTTGATGTGGCGGCGGGGCATTGGGCGAAGATAGCAGAATTACGCCAGCCCGCGTGTTGGCGTCCGCGTTGTCGTTCGCGCTGGCATGTCGCAAATAATACAAACTGCAGCGCTGGCGGGGGTCGCAGAGCTGAAATGTCTGGAGTACCGCGCAAAATGGCGTTCTTTGTCGACCGTTGTGGGTTTGCTGCAACAGGGCGATACAATCCTGACGTAGTTACATTGCTTATATACGATTGACTGCTCGCCGCTGTGGTGTTCGCGCGCAGTCCAAACCTTGCAACTGGCCAGCACTTTCATATTCCCGCACAATTTCAACGCCGATGAACGCCCTTTCAATTCTCCACACCGAATCCTCGCTGGGCTGGGGTGGCCAGGAAATTCGTATCCTGACGGAAGCGCGCGGCATGCTGGATCGCGGCCATCGCGTGATGTTGCTGGCCCCTGCCGCAGCAGAAATATTTTCGGCGGCAAAACGCTGGGGCGTACCCGTCGAAGCAGTCAATATTGCCGGCAAACGCGTCAAACCATTGCTTGCGTTACGCCGCTGGCTGAAACAGCACGGCCGCGAATACGACATCATCAACACCCACAGCTCAACCGATAGCTGGTTGTCAGCGGTTGCCTGCGCCACCCTGCATGGCATGCCCGCACTGGTGCGCACGCGCCATGTCTCGACCCCTGTCAACAATCATTTCTCCACGCGCTGGCTCTACGGCAAAGCCACCGCGCACATCGTCACCACCGGCGAAGCGCTGCGCCAGCAATTGCATCGAGATAACGGTTACGCGCTTGAGCGCATGACTTCGGTGCGTACCGGTATCGCGCTTGACTACTACCGATCGCTGGAGAAACCGGCGATGCGCGCCAAGCTCGGCCTGGAAAATCGTCCGACCATCGGCATCGTGGCAACGCTGCGCGACTGGAAGGGCCATGAAGATTTGCTGGATGCGATGGTGCTGCTGCGCGCGCAATTCGCCGCGTTTTCGGATTGGCGCCTGGTAATTGTCGGCGATGGTCCAGAGCGTGAAAGGCTTACGCAAAAAACCACGGCGAGACAACTCGATAACATCGTTAAGCTGGTCGGCAATCAGGACAATGTACCGGAATGGCTTTCTGCATTCGACATTTTCACTTTGCCCTCCTACGGCAACGAGGGGGTGCCGCAAGGAATCATGCAGGCCATGGCTTGTGGCCTGCCCGTGGTGTGTACTTCGGTCGGTGCCATCAGTGAAGCGGTGCAGGATGGGCGCACCGGGATCATGGTGGCCAAACGCAATTCTCAATCGTTGGCCGACGGGCTGAGCCGGTTGATGAGCGATAAAAAAAAGCGGGCGCAGATGGGCAGCGAGGGCCATACATTTGCGCTGGAACATTTTGGCGTTGATGTCATGCTCGACAAAATGGAAGCTGTATTTCGCCAGCACGCGCGCGCATGAACCCAACGCCTCACCCGACCATCAGCGCGCAACAGGCGTCGGCGGCAAAACGCGTATTGATCATCAACGTCACCCGTATCGGCGATACGTTGCTCGCCACCCCCGCCATTCGCGCCATCGCAAAATTTTTCCCCAACGCGTCACTCACGGTGCTGGGTCATCCCAAGCGGGTTGAGGTGTTGGAAAATATTGTCTATATCCAACGAACCGGCGGTATCGACAAACGCACCGCGTTACTGCGTGGCTGGCGTGATGTACTGTTAGGTGCCGAATACGACTGGGCGTTTGTGTGGCGCAATGATGAAGCGCTGGTGCGATATGCGTTGCGCAAGGCGCGCCATGTGGTGGCGCATCGCCAGCATGACGAGCGAATCAACGCGAAACTTTTCTTAGCCGTCGAACGCATCGCGGACAATCGCATACATGCCGTCGCGTGGGCGCTTTCGCTGCCGCAAGCGGTCGGCGTTGCTGCCGATGGTTATCAGTTGAACTACGCCGTGACCGACGCAGAAGCGGCTAGGGCCCGACAACGTCTGCACGCCGATTTTCCTGACATGACCGGGCCGATCATCGGGATGCAAGTGGCGAGCTTTGCCACCAAAAGCTATCGCGACTGGCCGATCAATAATTTTATCGAACTGGCGAAACGCATCGCGAATGAAAACAATAATGCACGTTTTATTTTTTATGGTGCAGCAGGCGACCAGGAGCGCATTGCCAAACTGACCAGTGCATTTCCCGACAAGGCGAAAAGCTATGCGGGCGAATTCAGCCTGCGCGAAACGGTGGCGATGATGGCCTGCACCGACCTCTACATCGGCGTCGATACCGGCCCTACCCATTTGTTCGGCGCGCTAGGCAAGCCCATGGTGGTGCTGTACCACCCGTCGCTGCCGAGTGCGTTGTACAAACCGTTGGCATCACCTGCGCTTTTTGCGATTGATCATCCGCAGGCGGGTCCGAACGCGACCAGTGACATTGCGATGGCGGAAATCAGCGTTGAGTCGGTGTGGCAGGCGGTGTGCGCGGCGTTGCGTGGTGAGCCATCTACATTGCCGGGAATGCCGCCGATCGGCGTGTAGACACCTTCGCTGCCATTTTTCGCTATGCTCGAAATGACAGCCCTATCTTTTTGCGATGTACTACTGCGCATTTCTGCAGGTTAAAAAAATCAAGACATCGCCAGCAATTCATTCAACGCCGCCGTGACTTTTGCCACCGGCAACTGCGTCAAACATTCGCTCACCTTCGATCCACCGCAGCCATCGTTGCCGCACGGGCGACAACTGTGACGCGCTTCGGTCGAGGCGACAATGCGATGAATAACACCCCACGGCCCCCAGTGTGCCTCGCCCGACGGCCCGAACAGGGCAACCGTCGGCGTCTGCATTGCCGCAGCCATATGCATCGGTGCGGAATCCACACCGACGAACGCGCGGGCGTGTGCGGTGAGTGCGGCGAGTTCTTTCAACGATAGCGACCCGGTCAAATCAACGACCGGCGCTTTCAGCAAACCTTTTATTTCCGCAATCATGTTGCGCTCGTCCGGCGTTGGCGCAGCGGTGAGCACGACGCGTTCACCACTGGTGCCCAATTCCAGAATGAGTTGCGCAAAATTTTTAGCGGGCCAGGTTTTGAAAAACCAGCGCGAAGTCGGATGAATGTGGATGAAGCGCTTGTGCGCGATGCCGTGCAGATCCATCAGCGCCTGCACTTTTTTTTCCGCCGCATCACCCGGAATGAGCACCAGTTTTTTTTCTGATTCGTCAGGATAAATCCCCAACCGTCGCAAGGCATCGAGATTGGTTTCGACCGTATGACGAAAGGTCGCGCGCGGCGATGGAAAAGTGTGCGTGAAACTTTTTTTCCATAAATAGGAATCGCGTCCCTCGTTGATGCCCTGGGCACGCTGCGCGACAGAATAGCGAGGTCTCAACAAGCGCGTTAGCCACGCACCGCGCGGATGCTCGGTGAGGTGGATAACGAGGTCAAAGCGGCGTGCCCGCAATGCCTGCAGCAATTTCAATTCCGCCGCACCTTGCCGGAACACGCCTTGCCGCTTCCACTCGCGGTCAATGCAAAATACTTCACTGACCGCCGGATGTCCGCTGAGCATTTCGCGGGTGTCTTCATAGACGAGCGCATCGACGTCGACGTGCGGCGCGTGATTTTTCAGCACCTGAATCACGGGCGAAGTGAGCAGTACATCACCGTGATGGCGCAGCTTCACCACCAGCGCGCGCCGAACCCTTGTCAAGTCGATTGCGTCTGGAACCATGTGCCGAAGACTAGCAGAGTTAGCGCGTCGCGAGCTTGACCATGGTAAACACCATCAACAAAGTTGCGGCATCGACGAATGGGGACCGCGTCGCGCGGACCGGCGTTTCAGAACAAGGTTAAACTCCAGGCTGGGTGCGGCGTTACAAGCATTTATGCTCGAAACGCCCCGCCAGATGGCGTTATACGCTAAATTTTGCGTCAGGAAAAACTAAAACGCCACCAACTTCACATTCAAAAATACCGAACGTGCTGGCGGGTTATAGCCGCGCGCCAATTCGTATTTGCGGTCGGTAATATTCTGCGTGCTGAGTTCAACCGCCCATAACTTATTGACCTGATATCCAACGCGCGCATTCAACACCGCATAGCCGCCCATGCGCGAACCAGCCGACTCGAGGGACGAATCGAAACGTCGTCCGCTGGCAACAACATCACTGCCGATCTGCCACTGACCAATGGAGTGATCGACAGACACGCTGCCGAACAGTTTCGCGCGGGAACGCAATTGCCGTCCGGTGTCCGCGTCGACCGGTTGCTGCGCGGTAACCGCTGCCTTGATGCCGAAGCCTGCAAGCACTGTATCGCCAGTTAATTCCCAACCCTTGATCCGTGCTTTGCGAATGTTGACGGGGGTGAAGGAGATAAAGTCGGGTGCGATCAGATCTTCAATTCGATTGTCAAAACGCACTAACGACGCACGGATCGCAGCGCTGTTCCAACGCACGCCAATTTCCACCTGCTCGCTCCGCTCCGGCTTCAAGTTCGGGTTCGAAAACCCCGGATAGTAAAGATCGTTGAACGAAGGCGCGCGAAAGGCGCGACCGCCGCGCGCATAGACCAGCAAGGCGGGCATCAGTTGAATGCCATAGGCGATGTTGCCGGTATTGCGTCTGCCGAATTGATCTTCCTCATCACGACGCAGCGAAAAATCAATTTGCTGTTCGCCGGATTGCCCGAATCGCTCAAGATAGCTGGTGAACAGCGAGGCGGTCTTGCGCTTCTTTTTGTCATAGTCGGTTGTGGATGCGACCTTTTCTTCACGCCACTCGACGCCAGCGCTGCTGCTTCCGCGAGCGTTCTTGAATTCATTGATCCACACGGCCTGATTCTGTTCGGTCTTGAACGTCCCCGGGAAAGACGAAGTGATGCGACTGTCATCGGTGGTCTGGCCGATGTTCAGGCGTGATGTCCAGTTGTCCATGATCTGGTTCACGGATGACAGGCCGACGCCGGAGAGCGTTTGGCGATTAATCGGGTTTTCGTCAGGTCCGCTATCGAAATGGGTAGTGCCTCGAGATTGCCAGGCATTGAGAGAAATCGTTTCACCTTGCCAAAAAGTATGCGAAAGGTTAATGCCGACATTGCTGTTTTTATACGGATTACGGTCGGGGTTGAAAATGAAACTGGGTGCATCTGCATTGGTAGCGGATCGAGCATGTAGCTGGCGATAGCCCGCATTCAGCGTAATCGCGGTTTTGTTCTCGATGGCAGTGAAGCCGACATTGACGGCGGCCGCCGCATTGCTGCCGAAGCCGGCGCTCGCCTCCAGACGCGGACGGTCAAGGTTACGCGTGAATATCTGCACCACGCCACCAATCGCATCCGATCCGTACTGGCCGGACAAGGGCCCTTTGACGATTTCGATACGCTCGATCATGTTTAGCGGAATATTTTCAAAGGCAGGTGAACCTGCGGTAGTGGAGCCCAAGCGCAAACCATCAACCAGTAACAGCGTGTGTTGACTGCCTGCGCCGCGGATAAACACCCCCGCAGGTTGACCTGCGCCGCCGGTCACGCGGATTTCCACGCCGGCCTTGCGTTGCAAAAGTTCGGCAAGCGTTGCAGCGCCGGCCTGGTCGATCTCGTCACGGGTGATGATAGTTATCGCGGCGAGTGTGCTGCTGAGCGATTGGGGCGTGCGTGACGCGGTAATGACAAGCCCATCGACTTGCGCAACGGCTTGCGCGTTCGCCAGCGGGGACAGTGTTAGGGACGACAGGATTAAAAATTCAAGTTTATGGGTTTTCATGGTTTTCAGGAGTTGGTGCAGCGAGCGTCCCCGCAAGCTGCGTGGTTCTTCATGCAAGGGCCTGATACCTTCTTCGGCACCTCACACACCGACCAAGCCGACGCACCGCAGTGCGCAAAGCTGGTACCAAGGCCGGTATCCGGACTGATGGCTTGCAGTTTGAAAAAACACTGCGCTGATCGTCACCTTCCCGGATGCGTGCATGAAATACGTTGCATCCAGTGGCATATCGACGACAAGTGAACCAATCACCGTTGCGGGGGCAGTGCCTGAATCTGCTTGCCTGTTTTATAAATCCACTTTTGAAGGCAGTCGGCAGGATTGCACCGTTGATTCGATCCAAGCCAATAGCCGCCTATTGCCTTCACTGTCGAATAAAACAACACTTGCCTTGCACAACCCTCAAACGTGATTCCATAAAACAGGCAGACTTCGCTACAGGCTTCCCGTTTAACGCCAGCGAATTTTCCTGGAAAGTTTCCACGAAGTTTGCATTATTGCTGGCGCACCTTATGCAAACATAATTGTACGCGAGCGCTGACCGCCGCCCCGGATCACTCGGGGCGGCGCTTCAACCACGCCAGCGCATCGGCGGCGGCAAGCGGTCGTGCGATATGGTAGCCCTGCAGGAAATCGCATTGGTGCTCTTCTAAAAAATACGCCTGTTCCTGCGTCTCGACGCCTTCTGCAACGACGCGCAGGCTAAGGCTTGCCGCCAGATTAATGATGGCCACGGTGATGGCGACATCGTCATCGTCGCCAGGAATATCGCGCACAAACGAGCGGTCAATTTTGACCTTGTCGATAGGATAGCGCTTCAAGTATGCAAGGGAGGAATAGCCGGTTCCAAAATCATCCACCGCCAGTGTTACGCCAAGATCCTTCAGCCTACCCAGCGTTTTGGTGGTCGCGTTCACGTCTTCAAGAAATAAGCTTTCGGTAAGTTCAAGCTCGATCATTTGCCCGGAAATGTCATACTCACGCAGTTGTGCGGCGAGATCTTCCACCAGATCTTTTTGCTTTAACTGAATCGCCGAAAGATTGATGGCGATGGGAATGGCCATGCCCAAATCCCGCCATTCGCGGGCCTGCCGGATGGCTTCGTGGATTACCCAGCGGCCGATCGGGACAATGAGCCCGCGATGTTCGGCGGCCGGGATGAATAGATCCGGCCCGACCAGCCCAAATTCCGGGTGCTTCCAGCGAATTAGCGCTTCCACCGCCGTCGGCTGCCGCGTGTTGGTGCGTACCTCCGGCTGGTAGTGCAGGGTGAACTCCGACTCCTTAATTGCTCTGCGTATACCCGATTCGAGCGCAAGCGCTTCGAATGCTTTTTTGTTCAGGCTCGGTTGAAAGAACTGCCAGTTATTGCGACCATGCTCTTTTGCCAGATACATCGCCGCATCAGCGTTGCGAATGAGCGCATAGGGTGTCTCGCCATCTCTGGGAAAGACGCTGACCCCGATCGACGCGGAAACCGACAGCGACTGGTCGTCGAAGGAGAACGGCTCACTGATGGCATCGGCAATTTTCTCGGCCACCGGGGCGATGTCTTCGGCATTGGCGAGATCGGCCAGCACCACCAGGAATTCATCACCACCGAAGCGCCCGACCAGATCAACGTTGCGCAGGCACGACTGCACGTTCGCCGCTACCCGCTTCAGCAATTCGTCCCCCGCGAAATGACCCAAAGAATCGTTGATCGTTTTGAAATTATCGAGATCGATGAACAGAATGCCGACTTCGGTCTGGCTACGGCGCGCGTTGGCAAGCATGACCTGAATGCGGTCCAGTAGCAACGTCCGGTTGGGAAGATTCGTAAGGGTATCGTGATGTGCCAGAAACTGAATGCGGGCCTCGGCCTGCTTTCTGTCGCTAATGTCGCGTAAAACGGTCATGCGATAGGTGACGCCGGCATATACAAGATTCTTGCCGACCAGTTCTACGGCGAAGCTGGTGCCGTCGTCGCGCACCAGCATGATTTCGTAAGGCCCCTCAAACCCTGCGCGGATATTACCGACGACTTTTTTGACGTCGTCGGGTGCAATAAAATCCTGATGGCGGCGGCCGATCAGTTCGGCATGTGTCATGCGCATCATCCTCGCCGCGGCTTCATTACAGTCGACGATGACGCCCGCTTCGACATATACAATGCCCTCGTTGGTTGCGTCGGCAAATTTTCGCAACCGCTCTTCACTATCCCGGACGGCTTTATCGGTCTCATGGAACCTGGTCACGTCGTTAATAAGCACATACGTCGCCAGCGCCGTGCCGTCGGCGTCCAGGTGCGGAATCAGAGTAACTTCAAGGGTGCGTTCAGTACCGTCCGGAAGTTGATGTTGCCGCTCGTAGCGATTGGTCTCGCCCAGCAGGGCACGCTCCATGTAGGGTCCAATAGCGCTGAATGCTTCTGCGCCAATGATTTCTGCCGCGGTCTTGCCGACGATGGATTTTTCGTCCAGACCAAAATTGACTGCGTACGCCTTGTTCGCAAACAGGCAGCGGAAATTCTCGCGAACAAAATAAGCGACCAGTGCGGGGATACTGTCCGCAAGCAGCGTTAACAGTTGTTGCGGACTGGACGCGTCGAGGTGATCGGGGGGGGGCGTTTGCGGGGGCGACATGTTGCCGGTCTTATGAGAATTGTTTTTAGTGCATTGAATAATATAGGATTGAAAGCGCGGCGCATAAAGCAAAATGCGAGTGTCGGCAGATAAAGAGAAAATCGAACCCAGGATCCCGCGTGGGCGGCAGGAATTAATCCGGGGCAAGTATTCGAAAAACGTTCAAATTGTTACCTTAGCCATTGACCTAACAGGGTTTTTTCGCTAAATTTCAAGGCATGGAACAAGACCTTCAGCGCTTTGAAGACAAGCTCAATCATTTTGTCACGCTGTTTCACCGGCTGCGGACGGAGAACAATGAATTGCGCCAAGGTATTGCGTCGAAATCCGATGAGGTCAAAAGGCTTGCCGAAAAACTGGATCTTGCTAAAACACGGATTGAAGCTCTGATCGCGCAGCTTCCCGAAACGGAGGGTGAGCGTCGATGACCGAAGCCAGGGAAGCCAAAGAGCCCAAAGAAGTCAAAGATCCCAAAGATCCCAAAGATCCCAAAGGCCTAACCATCACTGTGATGGGGCGCGAGTTCCGCGTCGCAGCGCCGGAGGGCGAAGAGCGTCAGCTATTAGCCTCGGTTGATTTTCTCAACAAAAAAATGCGCGAAATTCGTGATTCCGGCAAAGTTGTCGGCAATGAGCGCATCGCCATCATGGCAGCACTTAATATCGCCCATGAACATATGCAAAAGCCCGGTGCAGCCCGCGCGGCGAAATCCGCACACGCGGAGGTTGACGTCGACTTTGCGCGGCGTAAAATAAGTGTATTCGAAGACATTCTTGAAAAAGCGATTTCGGAGCAGGAAAAGCTGTTTTAATTAGTGGCCAGGAATGTCGGCGTGTTGGAGCGTTCGCTTAAGTCTTACATCCTTTGAACCGATAGACTGTAAGTCGATGGACGCTTGCCCAAGTGGTGCCTGTGTGCGCGTCCTACGTGGACGTACCTGAAGGCATCCGGTGAGTGACCGCCTTGAACCCCTGGTTCGAGTGTGCGGACTTGAGCGAACCCTCGAACACGCCGTTTTGAGACTTGCCCCCTGACCTTTCCGCTTGCCTCGCATACATGTCCATCTGGTTAATGAAGTCCGAGCCGAAAGAGTTTTCTATTGACGATCTGGTCAACGCAGAAGATCAAACCGTACCGTGGTTCGGCGTACGCAATTACCTTGCGCGTAATTTCATGCGCGACCAGATGAAGACCGGCGATAAGGTATTGTTCTATCACTCGTCGTGTCCTGAGCCGGGCATCGCCGGGCTCGCCGTGGTGGCCAGTCCTGCCTATCCGGACGAGACACAGTGGGAACGAACAAGCAAATACTTTGACCCTAAAGCAACCGCCGCTACCCCGCGCTGGTTTTTGGTGGACGTGAAGCTGGTGAAAAAGACCCGGCTACTTTCGCTGGCCGAAATGCGCGCGCAGACTTCGCTCGCGGAGATGATCACCCTGCAACGCGGCAATCGGCTTTCGATTACACCAGTGAAATCAACAGAATTGAAGGTCGTGTTGAAGTTGCTTGGAACCAGGTTTTGAAGCTTCGCGGCATAGCTAAACGTTGGCAGCGGTGATTCGCGGCCTGATCATGCTGCTGGGTTTTCAGGGTGTCGGCGAAATATTTTCACGCCTGCTCTGGCTGCCGGTCCCGGGCCCGGTCATGGGGCTGGTGTTGCTGCTGGCTTTCCTGCTCTGGCGTGGCAAAGTAGATGCACCGATAGACCAAGTGTCGTCAGCGCTCACCAAACATCTGGGTCTGTTGTTCGTGCCCGCCGCCGTAGGTGTGGTGATGTTTTGGCCACAACTCAAAACTCATTTCCTGGCAGTAAGCGTGGCTTTGACGGTCAGTGTGATCGCTACTTTGGCGGCTAGTGCCGCAATATTGCGATTCTGGCCCGACAGAAGGTCCTGATCATGACGAGCGCGCTACCGATCGCGGAAATCTGGGTCTACCTCGCCGGTAGCCCGCTGTTCGCGTTGCTATTGACTCTTGCCGCATACGAGCTTGGCGTCACTATTTATGAACGCGCCAATCGGCACCCGTTTGCCAATCCCGTCGCCATTGCCGTGTTGATTGTCTCGGCGGGTATCTGGCTCATCGACATGCCGTACGCAAAATATTTTGAAGGCGCCCAGTTCATCCACTTTTTGCTTGGCACCGCGACAGTCGCGCTGGCGGTGCCGATTTTTCAGTGCTGGCGTGCGTTGCGCGGCAAGGTGCTGCCACTGATGGTGTCACTGTTGTGCGGTGGTGCCGTGTCGATCATCAGCGCGGTAGGTGTGGCCCGTCTGCTGGGAGCGGACAGCACCATCCAGAAAGCAATGCTGGCCAAATCGGTTACGGCACCCATCGCCATGGGCGTGGCGGAAAGAATTTCTGCTTCGCCCACGTTGACGGCCGTATTTGCTGTGACCACCGGCATCATCGGTGCCATCGTTGCCCGCTATGTGCTCGACGCGCTGCGCTTGACGGCATGGTGGCAGCGGGGCTTTGCCATCGGTGTCGCCGCGCACGGTATCGGCACCTCACGGGCAATGTCGGTACATGAAGAAGCTGGCGCGTTCGCGGGCCTGGCGATGGGCATGCACGGCGTGGCCGGCGCCGTGCTGATCCCCTTGATCGCGGATTTGCTCGTCTAGATGGATGTCACTTACGGATTGATTTATCTGGCCGTCGGCGTGTTGGTCGGCCTTTTCGCAGGTCTGCTGGGCATCGGTGGCGGCTCGGTAATGGTGCCGATCCTGTCGATGGTGTTTGTCACCCGCGGCTTTAGCAGCGATCACGTGGTGCATCTTGCACTCGCCACTTCGATGGCAACGATCATTCCTGGTGGCATCGCGAGCGCTTGGACGCACCATCAGCATCGGTCCGTGAACTGGGATGTAGTGAAAAAAATGCTGCCGGGTATTATCGTCGGCACTTTTGCCGGTGCGGTGATGGCGCATTTTTCATCGACCGCATTCCTCAAAGGGTTTTTCGTCGTCTTTATCTGTCTGCTGGCGTTGCAAATGTTATTCAACCTGAAACCGCGCGGTGGACATGCGTTGCCAGGTTCCACCGGCCTGTTTGTGTTCGGCGCGGTAATGGGCGTGATCTCAAGCTTTGCCGGCATCGGCGGTGCGGTGATGTCGATTGCGTTTCTTGGCTGGTGCAACGTTCGCATGCACGACGCGATCGGTACCGCTGCGGCAATCGGGGTGCCGCTGGCGCTTGCAGGCACCGTCGGCTTCATCGTCACCGGGTTGCTTGATAAAAACTTGCCGGCGCAAAGTCTGGGTTATGTTTACGTGCCCGCGTTCATCGGGATTTCCATCACCAGCTTTCTGATCGCGCCGTTGGGCGCAAAACTCGCACACCGGTTACCTGTAGCGGTACTTAGAAAGATATTCGTTGTAGTACTGGTGGTGTTGGCGGTAAAGATGGCTATTGCAGTGTAAGTGCGGCTGGTTATACGCCATTCCAGTCGCGCATGATTTTTTCAAACAGGGCCACGGACTCGTCGATCCGATGAATCGAGCACCACTCGTCTGTCTGGTGGGCCAGCGTCGGCTCACCTGGCCCGAGCACGATAGCGGGAATCGCGCCGCCGTAACCGCGTTTCAGATCCGCACCATCGGTCGAAAATTGGATGGTCTTTGGGGTCGGACGAACCCCGGCAAACGGCGTGGCAGAAACAAATACGCTCTCGATCCATTCGTCAGGCTCTGAATACAGCGTCGGTACATCGACTATTTTATGCACCCGCCCAAGCGTGCCCACCAGCGACTCGACGCTATGACAAAGGTGGACGTGATCAATTCCCGGCACCGAGCGCATATCCACCGTCATCTTCACCGAGTCTGGCACCGAATTGGTATTGTGGCCGCCGTGAATGGTGCCGATATTGAGCGTTGGTTTTCCCATGACATGGTGGTGATCGCAGCCGACCTGGTGCTTAAAGTCAAAGTGCGCGAGCTTGTCGATAACCTGTCCCATTTTAAGGATGGCATTTTCGCCTTGCTCCGGCATCGAGCCGTGCGCCGTCTTGCCCTTGGTTTCAATTTCCACCCAACACACCCCCTTGTGCCCAACGTAGGGATAATTTGCGGTCGGCTCGGCAATGACGATCGCACCGGCACGGTCCAGCAGCCGGTGATCGGCCAAATATTTCGCGCCCTCGCAGCCGATTTCTTCGCCGGCGGTGATGACCAGTGTGACGCCAGGTGAGTTTTGCAGGAACGGAGCCAGCTTGTTGGCCGCAATCACGAATGCCGCGATGCCACTTTTCATGTCGGTGGAACCGCGTCCAAAAATGCGATCACCATCTGTTTCACCGGCGAAAGGGTCGTGCAACCACGCTGCCGACCCGAGTGGCACCACATCGATATGTCCAGTAAAACAAACCGGCGGCTTTTCGTGGCGTCCGCCGATAGTAGCGACGATACTGGTGCGTGCTTCGGCAAATTCGTGGTACGCAACACGGAAACCGGCGGCTTCCAGCAGCCTGCCCAAATGTTGCGCGCACGCCTGTTCCGCACCGGGCGGGTTGATGGTGTTGAAGTGCAACAATTCGCGGGTGAGTTGCAGCGCGTTCGACGTCATGTTTTATGCGTCCCGGCGGATTTTTTTCGTTTCCGCATCCAGTGGTTTAAGCCTTCGATAAATATCGAAAAGCCGAGCGCGAAGTATAGATAACCTTTTGGAATGTGCAATCCGAAGCCGTCGGCGATCAAGAATACGCCGATCAGCAGCAGGAACGACAACGCCAGCATCTTGATCGTGGGGTGGTCGGACACAAAAGCCGAAAGCGGTCGGGACGCCACCAGCATGATGATCATCGCAAACACGACCGCTGTCACCATTACCCACAGCGTATCTGCCATGCCGACTGCAGTAATGACCGAATCGAGTGAAAAAATAATGTCGATAAAGGCAATTTGCACCACGATGGACGAGAAAGAAGGATAGGATTTAGCGATGACTTTGCCGTCATCGCTGGTGCTGCCTTCGTTATTTTCCCCTTCTACCGACTCGTGAATTTCACTCACCGCTTTAACCATCAGGAACAATCCGCCAGCGATCAGGATCAGGTCGCGCCACGAAAAGCCCTGCTCGAAAACCGTGAATACGGGCGATGTGAGTTTCACGATCCATGCCAGCGATGCGAGCAACAACAACCGCGTGACCAGTGCGAGCGCCAAACCAATTTGCCGGCCCAGTGCGCGCTGCTGCGGCGGCAGTCGGTTGGTCAGGATGGTGAGAAATACCAGATTGTCGATGCCGAGGACAATTTCAAGTGCCGACAAAGTGAGCAAGGACAACCAGATTTGCTCATTGGTCACCCATTCAAATGCAAAAAATTCCATTGCTGCAACCACCCTTGAATTTTGCTGACTTAAAGCGCATCTTACCAACGAATTGGTTGCGCTACAGAATGGGAGTACTTATGCAACAACGAGTTTTGTTGGTGATGTTTTTGCTTGCCACATTGTTGGCGACAGCCTGTGCGCAATCGGGCGCAGTTTTGTATCGCCGCGACCTTAATGACGACATCGTCGCAAGACTAGCGGCCGGGCAAACTGCGCAGCAGACCACGACACTGCTTGGAGCACCCTACCGGCGAGTGCGCTTCGACAATCTGAGGTCGACCGCATGGGATTATTTTTACAAGGACACATGGGGGTATTGGGTAGAGTTCAGCGTGATGATGAACGACGCCGAAAATGGTGGCCGGGTGACGGGGACGGTATCGCGGCGGATTGAACCTGACGACAAAAACTGACGATTTAGAGTTGAAATAGCAATACGGATGAAGGTTTCTTACATCCTCTAGCCAGAACAGCCGCATTATTGCGGGCGTACCAAAATATTGGGATTAGCGTAACCTGGCAATCCCGCCTGCCATGCCAAAAGCGGCCTCACATGCTATTTTTTTGATGCCGGGCAGCCAATCCTTAAGACATCAATGCCGGTCACCAGCGTCAATCAACCGGCAAGTCGCAGCAGTGCCTCGCGATACTTGTCGCTGGTGCGTTGCACAATCTCGGCAGGGATATCAGGCGCCGGTGGCTTCCTGTTGAAATTGATCGCATCCAGCCAGTTACGGATGTACTGTTTGTCAAAACTTTCCGGCGAAGAACCAACCTGGTAGGTTTCGAGCGGCCAAAAGCGCGACGAGTCGGGTGTGAGCACTTCATCGATGAGATGGAGTCTGCCAATGGCGTCAACGCCAAATTCAAACTTGGTGTCGGCAATGATGATGCCCCGGGTGAGGGCGTAATCAGCAGCGAAGATATAGAGTCTGATGGCGACATCGCGAACCTCGGCGGCACGCGCGGCACCAATGATTTTTTCAGTCGTCGCGAAATCAATATTCTGGTCGTGCTCGCCAGCTGCCGCCTTGGTTGCGGGCGTGAATATCGGTTGCGGCAACTTTGAGGCGCGATGCAATCCCGGCGGCAACTTTACGCCGCAGACAGACTGCGTGGCTTGATATTCGGTCCAACCAGAGCCTTCAAGATAGCCGCGCACTACGGCTTCAACAGGAAGCACCTGATATTTTTTGACCACCATCGCGCGCCCCCGCACCTGATCGCGTTCGTTTTGCGCCACCACTGTTTCGGGATCGATGCCGGTCAACTGGTTAGGAACAATGAAGCGCAATTTTTCGAACCAGAAGTTGGCGAGTGCAATAAGAATTTCGCCTTTTTGCGGGATCGGAGTTGGCAGGATTACGTCATAAGCCGACAAGCGATCGCTCGTTACCAATAACAGTTTGTCATCACCGACGGCATAGATGTCGCGCACTTTGCCACGCGCTAGTAACGGGAGGGATTTAATGGTGGATTCGTACATGGCTTTACTCAAATGTAGACGGCACCAATCAGTACCGACAGAATGACAACCGCAGGGACGCACAAATAACTGCCGCCGACACAGCGGGTGTAGCAGGGTAAACCACCAACGGTCATGCAAAGCCCGTTACATGGCGACGCCGACCTGACCGATGGCGGCCGCGTACAAGTCAAGCATGACACCTTTGGATAAGACCTCCAGCGCGAGCCATTCGAACAACGCAAATACGCGCCAATGAAGTGTGAAGGCAAAATGCCAACCGTCGTTGGCGGGCAAGTTCGCCCGTCAGCATAAATAACTTGCGGTAGCGGCAAAGATGGCTCTGGAACGCGGCATAGAGCCGGATGAAGTGGTGGACGAATTTCCGACACGCGAAAGGATGTGGCGCGGCCGCCCTGCCGCCGTTGGCGCGGAAGGCGGCGCGCTCGATTGTCGTCACGAGCCCGGCAGTTGAGGCCACGAAGCCTGCGGCTGCCAAACCGGTCTCGGCAGCCATCAATTCACTAGCTGTTTAAGCTCGCCTTTCGCATATTTCGCGGCCATCACCGACAAACTGACCGGCTTGATTTTCGAACCCTGGCCTGCGCAGCCGAATTGCTGGTAGCGTTGTTTGCAGATTTCCTTAGCAGCGGCGCGAGCCGGTTTCAAAAAATCGCGCGGGTCAAAATGTGATTTATTTTCGTTCATGAATTTACGCACTGCGGCCGTCATGGCGAGGCGAATGTCGGTGTCGATATTGATCTTGCGCACGCCGTGCTTGATGCCTTCCTGGATTTCCTCCACCGGGACACCATACGTTTCTTTCATTTCGCCGCCGTTGTCACGAATAATCTTTAGCAGGTCCTGCGGCACCGACGACGAGCCATGCATCACTAGGTGGGTGTTTGGAATACGTAGGTGAATGGCCTTGATGCGATCAATGGCGAGAATATCGCCGGTGGGTTTGCGGGTAAACTTATAGGCGCCATGCGAGGTGCCGATGGCAATAGCCAGCGCGTCCGCACCCGTAAGCTTGATGAAATCGGCCGCCTGATCCGGGTCGGTCAGCAACTGCTCCCTCGTCATCGTGCCCTCGGCGCCGTGACCGTCCTCCTTGTCACCTTTCATGGTTTCCAGGGAGCCGAGGCAGCCGAGTTCGCCTTCGACCGAGACACCGATGGCGTGCGCCATGTTGACCACTTTCTGCGTCACATCGACGTTGTATTCATAGCTGGCAACGGATTTGCCATCGGCCTCCAGCGAGCCATCCATCATCACGCTTGAGAAGCCAAGCTTCATGGCGGACGCACAAACCTCCGGTGACTGGCCGTGATCCTGATGCATCACGACGGGAATATGCGGATAGGAATCGACGGCGGCCTGAATCAAATATTTGAGAAACGTCTCGCCCGCATATTTGCGCGCACCAGCCGAGGCCTGCATGATGACCGGCGAATCGGTTTCGGCCGCTGCCTCCATGATCGCCTGCACCTGCTCCAGATTATTGACGTTAAAAGCGGGCAGGCCGTAGGCGTTTTCGGCGGCGTGGTCGAGCAGCTGGCGCATGGATACGAGTGGCATGGATCTCTCCTAAGAAGCCGCAGCGTGCGCCACGGGAATGGGCGGTGGTTGGGCAGAGCATGATTTTAACGCGATGGCGGCGCCTGGTCACGGTTGCGTGGGGAAAATTGTAAAGCTCTAGCACTGGAGCGGCGTTTGCGGTGTTTCGTGTCCGTGAGGCGCGCCAGTGCTGGTGTTTTGTTATTTTTTCACGCGGAAAAATAGTTTACGGTTGATTGCATTTTCAATTGCCTTGCCCGCCGCGCTGGCGCGAATCCACGTGCGTTTGCTGAGTGCGCCGGTAAAAAGTTATTTGCGCCGGATTTTTTCTCGCAAGAGAATATCGCTTGCGGATTGGTGCCAGACGAGACGTGAGCTTGCGTTTCCGCGTCTGCTGCTGTCGTATTGAAGCGCGCGGCACAAACGACACGGCGGCTTCACGCAGGGGTTACCGAAATGGCGCACCAGCCAACGAGTGCATGAAGCCATATTCCGCCTGGCACTGCTTGTCCGGATGGCAAAAACGAACATACAAGGCAATTGGCACACTGCTTTGATCGAACGCCCCCGTTATGTCTGCAAACGGAGCAGACGTGCCGCTAACGTTGGTAATATTCAACCGGCAAACTATCCATTGTTGAGGCAAGAGACTTTTTATTTCTTTGTTCGCATTAGTAAGAAATTACTTATCATTCTTGATTGGTGGCAGTTTCAAGCTCGTTATCGATGCGGTTACTAGACGCTGCCTTTCAACCTGTGCCCGAAACGTCACGCGATCCCACTTACATTGCAGAAGACTGCATGTTTTAGTATCGTTCGGCGGATGGACGAAAGTCGTACCGAGTACGTACTCTGTTTTCGGCAGAACGACAGTTAGCGGGCCATCGATTCCTTTAAAGTACTCGTCGCGGACGATCTGCATAAATTGTCCGACGGTAAACGATTCATAGGGATGTTCCAACCCTGATTGTTTCGCTTTGGTCATGAAGGCAGTGCTCGCGTCAAACCCAAGCGATTCACTAAGCATGAGCGCAAAATTGTTAAAGCACCGCAGTCCATACCGTTCGCCTTTGCGGCGCTTGGTCGTAACTGATTGCTTAAAATTGCGTTGATCCATCTCCATCGAAGCGGTGAGGGCATCCAACACTGCGCCATCAACTTGCCCAAGAAGCAATTTTGCAGCACCAATAAAGGAGCAACTTTCTCCGGCCTGACTTGGGCAGTCAAGGTATGGATATCAGCGCCGTCAACGCGAAGCTGAGCATGAATTTTGAAAAACGACCGACATTCATTTTGTCTTGATCTTCTTTTAATCGTGGTGGCAGGTGACAGAGTCAATCGTTTGTACATACCGTTTGGCCCTTACCTATTGTCTTGCAAATCAATTTCCCAACACCCAGAGAGTCAAGCCGCGATAGGTAATGCGCGCTGAAATCGTCCCGCGCAGATTCTCTTGATGCTGACGTCCTCATCGAGATCCTGGGGCCGTAGCGCATAGCCATTTCGGCGTTGAAATGCCAGGCTTTCAATTTTCTAAACATCAACCAGCGATACATTCACGCTTTTTGCCAATAAAACGGGATCAAGCCAAAGCCTGCACTCACCGTCGACCGAGTCAACGCGAATATGCGCCGGTTCATTGCCCTCATCCGATTAGAAATGAAATCGAAATGCGCCTATGCGGAGTACGGTGAGCGTCAGTGGATATTGGCTTTCCCCCGGTTCTGCGTTTATGCCCGGTGCCGCAGCCAAACAATCGCCAAACTCTCAAGCCCCCCGCTGTTCCCCGAGCCTCACAATCTTCATCGTATTGGTGCCGCCTGATTGTCCAATCGGCTCGCCCATCGTGATGACGACGATATCGCCGACCTGCGCGACCCCGTTGTCGAGCAATACCTGTTCGGCTGCGATCATCAATTGCTCCCGGTCATGCCCTTCGTAAGCCAGCGTAAAGGGGCGCACATCACGCATCAGCGCGGTCTTGGTGAGTGTGCCGTCCTCGGGTGTCAGCGCATATATCGGCACACCGGAATTGAGACGAGACATCCACAGCGCCGTCGAGCCGGATTGGGTGAGCGCGGCAATACACTTCACCTTCAAGTGGTGTGCGGTGAATAGCGCTGCCATCGCAATCGATTGATCGACACGGGTGAAGACGCGGTCGAGAAATTCGCGGTCGAGTTTGTTTTCGGCACTTTTTTCCGCTTCCTTGCAGACCCTTACCATGGCTTCCACTGCTTCCACCGGATAGGAGCCGGAAGCAGATTCGGCTGATAGCATCACCGCGTCGGTGCCGTCGAGTACTGCGTTGGCGACGTCGGATACTTCGGCCCGGGTCGGGATCGGCGAGATGACCATCGACTCCATCATTTGCGTCGCGGTGATGGTGAGCTTGTTCATCTCGCGCGCCATCCGGATCATGCGTTTTTGCAATGCCGGAACTGCCGCATCGCCCACTTCCACCGCCAGATCACCGCGTGCGACCATGATACCGTCGCAGGCTTTCATGATGTCGGTGAGTGCTTCATTTGTGACCGCTTCGGAGCGCTCGATTTTGGCAATCAATAAAGCGTGACCACCAGCCGCGCGCATCAGTTCACGCGCCATGTACATATCCGCGCCGCTCTTTGGGAATGACACCGCCAGAAAATCCGCACGAATCGCCACCGCGGTCTTGATGTCTTCCATATCCTTGGATGTCAGTGGCGGTGCGGTCAGCCCGCCACCTTTGCGGTTGATGCCTTTGTTGTTCGACAGCACGCCACCCACTTGCACCCTGCATTCGATCTTGTTGCCGCGTACCGATATCACCTCGAACACGATCAAACCGTCGTTCAGCAACAGCACGTCCCTGGCCTTCACATCGCGCGCCAGTTCCTTGTAGTCGATACCCACTTGTCTTTCATCGCCCAGCTCACAATCAGCATCGAGAATGAAGGTGTCGCCGGACTTCAAAATGACTTTATTGTCCTTAAACCTGCCGACGCGGATTTTTGGTCCCTGCAGATCGGCGAGGATGCCGACGGTGCGATTCGCTTTCTTGGCGAGTTCCCTAACCAGACTGGCGCGGGCGATATGGTCCTCGGCTTTGCCGTGTGAAAAATTCATGCGCACTACATCCACGCCCGCGAGGATGAGACGTTCCAGGACGTCGGGTGCGGATGAGGCGGGACCGAGCGTGGCAACAATTTTGGTGGCGCGTGACATTGATGGTTTCCTTTTTCTGCGCTTCTTCTGCGTTTCTTCTGCGTTTCATCTGCGTTTTACCCTGCGCCTGTTGCAGGGTGAATGCCTAAACAGTGATCAACGCGCGATATTTTTACCTTGCGGCGCGTTGCTCCAGTATTTCGACTGCAGGCAAGACCTTCCCTTCAAGAAACTCCAAGAACGCCCCGCCCCCCGTGGAGATATACGACACTTTGTCGCTGATCCCGTACTTGGCGATTGCCGCCAGCGTGTCGCCACCGCCCGCGATGGAAAATGCACTTGAGTCGGCAATCGCACGGGCAACGGTTTCAGTACCGTGACCAAACTGGTCGAACTCGAACACGCCAAGTGGGCCATTCCAGACGATGGTACCGGCGTTCTTCATGATTGCGGCCAGCGTTGCCGCCGTGTTCGGACCGATATCAAAAATCATATCGTTATCCTCAACATCTTCTACCCGTTTTGTGACTGCAGAGGTGGTTGCCGAAAACTCTTTGCCGCACACCACATCGACCGGAATCGGCACCGCTGCACCGCGCGCGGCCATCATGTCGATGATTGCTTTCGCCTCATCGATCAATGTCGCTTCCGCCAAAGATTTACCGATTGGCAGACCCTTGGCCAACAAAAAAGTATTGGCGATGCCGCCACCGACAACGAGCTGATCCACTTTTTCGGCAAGCGATTTCAGAATGGTCAATTTGGTGGAGACTTTTGATCCGGCGACGATGGCGACCAGCGGTCGCTTTGGTGTTTTAAGGGCTGCCCCCAGCGCATCCAATTCGGCTGCCAGCAATGGTCCGGCACAGGCAATATGCGCGTATTTGGCGATGCCATGCGTGGTCGCTTCCGCGCGGTGCGCGGTGCCGAAAGCGTCGTTCACGTACACATCGCACAATGCGGCCATTTTTTTGGCGAGTTCGTCGCTGTTTTTTTTCTCGCCCTTGTTGACGCGACAATTTTCTAGCAACACCAGATTGCCCGGCACAACCGCCACACCCTCGACCCAATTGGCCAGCAACGGCACTTCACGCCCCATCAACCGGCCCATGCGTTTTGCGATGGGTGCCAGCGAATCCGCAGGCGTGAACTCACCCTCGACCGGTCGGCCCAAGTGCGAAGTCACCATCACTGCAGCGCCTTTATCCAGCGCGAATTGAATCGCCGGAATCGAGGCGCGAATGCGCGTGTCGTCGGTGATGTTGCCCGCTTCATCTTGCGGCACGTTCAAATCAGCGCGGATAAAGACGCGCTGATTTTTTAAATTGAGGTCGGTAAGACGGATAAATGCCATTGCTGCTCCATTACGCCATCATTGATCCAGAAAATGTCCGGTAATCACTTGCTTCGACACGCATCCATTTCCTGCTGCGCAGCCCGCAGCAGATCGGCACCTTGCTGGACTTTCTGTGTGGTCGCCTCGCCTGATTCACCTTTCTCCTTCTGAAACATGCTGAAAGCCTCGATCGAGGCTGCCATTGCTGACTGCAATGTTGTGCGCGCAGCGCCGGTGCAGTCGTCTACGTCTACCGTATCGGCCTCAGTCTGGATCGCCTGGAGTTTCTTCAGTGGTGCCGCAATGTCGCTGCGCGGCGTGCGACGGGCTGCACTCAAACCTTCTGTAAAGCGCGTGCTGATGGCACGCAACGCGTCGATGTTGCGTTGCCTGAGCTCAGTGGCGCGTCCTTTTTCAAACGCTTCGTCCACGGTCGCTTTCTGCGTTGCAAGACGCCCGGCAATCGCACGGTCATCATTGCGTAATGCGTCGGACGCGCTCTCAACACGCATTTCGCTTTTTGGTGCCGGCGCCGGCTTACAGCCGAACATCGTTGCCGTTAGCAAAATCGTGGCCACGCTAAAAATGGTTTTCATATGCCCTCCGTTACTGCGGACTGCCTGACGGGGTTCCAACAGCGGCCGCGTCCGCAGCTTTCTTCCGCCCCGGCGAATTTTGCCGCAACTCCTGCAACTCGTCACAAAGTCTGCCTGCAGTGGCGACAAACAAAAACGGAAAGATAGCGTGCAACATCGCGGCCACTCCACCAAGCGTCATCTTGGTGCCAAACCGTAGCGCAAAAGCCAGATGTTGCCAATAAGTTTCATTCACACTTGTCGGGTGTGCCGTAAAGGGATTGCTCATCGGAGCATCCTCACGCGACGTGGGATTCCGAAAATAATTTCAGCCCAATCACGCCGGAGACGATCAGCAAAATGCAAACAATGCGCGCCAGGGATTTAGATTCGCCAAATAGAATCACGCCGCCGATGGCGGCACCGACAGCGCCGATACCAACCCACACTGCGTAGCCGGTGCCGACCGGGATGGATTTAAGCGCAATGGCCAGCAGCCAGACGCTGGCAATCATGGAACCAATCGTAATCACCGACGGGACGGGTTTACTGAAGCCTGCGGTGTACTTGATGCCAAGCGCCCACACGACTTCTAAGCAACCGGCTACGATGAGACAGAGCCAAGGGGTGGACATGTTGATCTGGACACCGTTCGGAAAGTGGCGCGAACTATTTCGCCGTCATCAACGCAACGGTGGTATCAAGCATCCGGTTGCTGAAGCCCCATTCGTTGTCGTACCAACTGGTGACTTTGACCAGACGACCAGAAACTTTTGTCAGTGTCGAATCGAACGTCGACGAGTGTGAATCGTGATTGAAATCCACCGACACCAATTGCCCTGTGTTGTACGCAAGAATGCCTTTCATTCCCGGCTTTTCCGACGCGGCCTTCATAATGGCGTTGACTTCATCGACCGTGGTGTCACGCGCGGCAATGAAGGTGAGATCAACGAGCGACACATTGATCGTGGGGACGCGGATCGCAAAACCATCCAGCTTGCCATTCAGCTCCGGTAACACCAGACCGACGGCCGCCGCCGCACCGGTCTTGGTGGGAATCATGCTCATGGGTGCCGAGCGCGCCCGGCGCAGGTCTTCATGCATGACATCGGTCAGCACCTGGTCGTTGGTATAAGCATGAATTGTGGTCATTAAGCCATTTACCACGCCGATCTTGTCGTGCAATGGTTTCACCAAAGGTGCCAGACAGTTGGTGGTGCAGGACGCGTTTGAGATCACCGTCATCGCCTGGGTGAGAACGTCGTGGTTGACACCGTAGACGATGGTTGCATCAACATCCTTGCCACCGGGGGCCGAGATGATGACTTTCCTGGCGCCTCCCTTCAAGTGCGCCGACGCTTTTTCCTTGGTCGTAAAAAAGCCCGTACATTCCAGCACCACGTCGACTTTCAGTTCACCCCACGGCAGTTGTGCGGGGTCGCGCTGTGCAAACACTTTGATCCTGTCACCTGCATTGCCGTTGCCGACGATTAGTGAATCGCCCTCGACAACAACGCTGCCGGGAAACTTGCCGTGCGCGGTGTCGTATCGCGTCAGATGCGCGTTGGTTTCGACCGGGCCAAGATCGTTGAGGGCAACGATCTGAATGTCATGTTTTTTGTGGCCTTCGTAGTGGGCACGGAGAATGTTGCGGCCGATGCGGCCGTAGCCATTGATGGCGACGCGGATGGTCATGTGATCTTTCTTCTGGGCATATGCGATTGCGGCGGAGTATTGTGGGAATGTCCGGGACGGCTGATTTTACCGCAATGCCACTTTTCGCCCAAATCTGTCCGCCACACGCGAGATAATAGCGCTATGAATAAAGTCGTTATCGCCTCCGGCAATCCCGGCAAGTTGCGCGAATTTGCCACGCTGATGGCAGTGTTTGATCTTGAAGTCATCCCGCAGGCAGCGCTCGGGGTGGGTGAGGCCGAGGAGCCGCACGTCACCTTTGTCGAAAACGCGCTGGCCAAAGCGCGTCATGCGGCACGCGCGACCGGGCTGCCCGCGCTGGCGGATGATTCGGGAATTTGTGTCAAGGCGCTGGGAGGCGGGCCGGGCGTGCGCTCGGCGAGATTTGCGGGAGAACCCGCCAATGATCACCGCAATAATGCAAAACTCATCGCTGAGTTGAAAGCGCATCAGGATCATCGCGCCTTTTACTATTGCGCGTTGGTGTTTTTAACCCACGCCGACGATCCGCACCCGCTGGTCGCAACCGGGGAATGGCATGGCGAAATCATCGCGGCAGCGCGAGGCGATGGCGGCTTTGGCTATGACCCGCACTTTTATTTGGCCAGTCATGGTTGCACTGCGGCGGAATTGTCGGCCGACATCAAAAACCGGGTCAGCCATCGCGGCCAAGCTATGCAAGCGCTCGCTGAAAAAATGAGAAACATGCAAAGGAAGCGAGGCTAACCATGCCGAGTACCGCGCCAATGCTGGGGCTGGGGCCGATTGGCGAGGGCGGGCAGCTTCTAAATGTGCTACCTCCGCTGTCGCTTTACATCCATATTCCCTGGTGCGTGCGCAAATGTCCCTATTGCGATTTCAATAGCCACGAGGCGCGGGGAGTGGCGCCAGAGCGGCGCTACGTCGATGCGCTGATCGCGGATCTGGATCACTCGTTGCCTAAAATCTGGGGACGGCGCGTGTACACGATCTTTTTCGGCGGCGGCACCCCAAGTCTGTTTTCTGCCGCCGCCATCGACGACATTCTGGCAGCGGTTCGTGCGCGCGTGACGCTTGATGTTGAAGCCGAAATTACTCTCGAAGCCAACCCCGGCACATTCGAAGCCGCGAAATTTCGCGGCTTTCGTGAAGCCGGCGTGAATCGTTTGTCCATTGGCGTCCAGAGCTTCAACGATAGCCACCTCCAGGCGTTGGGGCGAATTCACAATGGCGACGAAGCACGGCGTGCTATCGACATGGCGCAGGCCAATTTTGACAACATCAATCTCGACGTCATGTTCGCGCTGCCGGGCGAAAAACAAAGGCAAACCATCAAGGAATGTGCGCAGGACATCGATACGGCGTTGTCATTTGGCGTTAATCACTTGTCCGTCTATCATCTGACGCTGGAAGCGAACACGCTGTTCCACCTCTCACCGCCGACATTGCCCGATGATGAAACTGCAGCCGACATGCAGGAAATGATTGGGCAAAAACTTGCCAGCAACGGCTACGCTCATTACGAAACCTCCGCCTATGCCAAACCCGGATCGGAGAGCCGCCACAATCTCAATTACTGGCGCTTCGGCGACTACCTCGGCATCGGTGCGGGCGCGCACGCCAAGATTTCATTTGCTGATCGCATAACCCGCGAGACGCGTTACAAACAGCCCAACGCCTTCATGCAAAGGGCGGTGGTCGGCGACGCCATTCAGGAAGAAAAAACGGTCTCCCGCGCCGAACTGCCGTTTGAATTCATGCTCAATGCATTAAGACTAAGTAACGGATTTGCCGCTACATTGTTCACCGAGCGCACCGGATTGCCGATCACCGCCATCAGTCGCCAGCTCGAAAGTGCCGAGAAACGGGGCCTGATCACGCGGGACATTAAACATATTAAGCCGACTGACAAGGGCCGGTTATTTTTGAATGATTTGCTGGAGATATTCCTGCCGCGGCGCGCGTAACGCCATCGCTGGCACGTTCGCCAGTTTAATCGCGACGCTGTTTGCGCTTGTCGCGTTCGATCACCGCATAAGCCGAATGGTTGTGGATCGATTCGAAATTCTCCGACTCGACCACATAAGCTTCAACGCGCTCGTCGGCATTCAGGGCGGCGGCGACATCGCGCACCAGATCTTCAACAAATTTCGGATTATCGTAGGCGCGTTCGGTGACGAATTTTTCATCGGGTCGCTTGAGGATGCCATATAGCTCGGCCGACGCCTGATCTTCCGCGATCCGCACCACATCTTCGATCGTCATGGCCGCAACCGTGCGTACTGAAATACTGATATGCGAACGCTGATTGTGCGCGCCATATTCGGATATTTCCTTTGAGCAGGGGCAGAGGCTGGTGACGGGAACGGTGACTTTGGTGATGACTTTGGTCGACCCGTGACTGATTTCGCCGGTCAACAGCACTTCGACATCGAGTAGTGACTTCACGCCGGAAACAGGGGCCGATTTTTCAATGAAATACGGAAATGCAATCTGGACGCGCCCTTCGGCGGCTTCCAGTTTTTTCACCATGCGTTGCAGCAGTGCACCGAATGCCGGAATCGAAAACGCCTCTTGATTGCTTTGCAGAATTTCCACGAACCGCGACATGTGTGTCCCCTTGACGTCTTGCGCCAGGCGTACCGTCATGTCGAAGGTGGCAACCGTATGTTTAATCTCGCCGTTGCTGGCCAGCACGCGGATCGGATGGCGCAAGGCCTTAATGCCAACGCGGTCGATGGCGATTTCGCGTGTGTCAGCCATCCCTTGCACGTCGGCAATCGCGGTCGGATTTTGCGCCGCGATTGGCAAATGAGGATCTCGTTGATTCATCACTAAAACATTTCAATTTAACGGCCTGCCAGTATAGCGGTCGCCGACGTGTTGGGCAAAGCAAACTACAAGAATGAGGCAATTCATCCAGGGATTGCGTCCGTAGGTATATGGTGGTGGAAAATCGCCAGGGCTAACATTTTACGATTGGTGGGCGTTTCTGGGCTTTCGCCCGGGGAAGCCCGCCAAATGGCGTTTTATACTTTCCATTCGGCATTCAGGGCATTCAGCGCCGCTTTGCCGCATTTCATCGCGCGGGGTCTTGTGAGCCGGCTAGTCCGCTGGGATACTGCGTTACTTCCAATCCACCCGGCATCCAATACCATGAGCATGGAACTCGTTATCAACGGCCTGTCCAAAACCTATCCCAATGGTGTGCAGGCGCTGAAGAACGTCAGCCTGACCATCCCCACCGGCATGTTCGGCTTGTTGGGCCCCAACGGCGCCGGCAAATCCACCCTGATGCGCACCCTCGCCACCTTGCAAGAAGCCGACGCCGGCATTGCGCGCATGGGCGATGTGGATGTGCTCAAGGACAAGGACGCGGTGCGCCAGCAACTGGGCTACCTGCCGCAGGATTTCGGCGTCTATCCAAAGGTGTCGGCCTGGGAATTGCTCAATCATCTGGCGGAGTTGAAGGGCTTAAGCAACAAGCGCGAGCGCCAGCAGGTGGTGAACGGACTGCTGCACAAGACCAATCTGTTCGAGGTGCGCTTCAAGGCGCTGAGCGGATTTTCCGGCGGCATGCGCCAGCGCTTCGGCATTGCACAGGCGCTGATCGGCTATCCCAAACTCATCATCGTCGATGAACCCACCGCTGGCCTCGACCCGGAGGAGCGCGTGCGCTTTCATAATCTGCTGGCCGAAATCGGCGAGCAGGTGATCGTGATTTTGTCTACCCACATTGTCTCGGACGTGAGCGATCTGTGCCCGAATATGGCGATCATCAACAAAGGCGAAGTGCTGCTCAATGGCCAACCCAATGAACTTACGCAGAGGCTGAATGGCCGCATCTGGGCGGCCTCGGTGGCGCGCGGCGATTTGGCGAGTGCCAAGCAACAATACCCGGTGATCTCGACTCGGCTGATCGCGGGCAAGACGCGGATTCATGTGATCGGTGAGCGCCAACCTGGCAGTCACTTCGAGGCGGTTGAGCCGAGCCTCGAAGACACCTACTTCGCCGCCATCGGCGGCCATCTGCGCAATGGTACAGCAGATGCTGCGGCTGACAGCGCGGCGGTAAGCGCATGAAACTGTTGCGTATCGCGCTGTTCGAGCTCAAGACGCGCCTGTCGCGTCTGTCGACCTGGGTTTACTTTCTGGTCTTTTTCTTCCTTGCCCTGTTGTGGATCGCCGCCGCCGGCGGTTTGTTCAAGGACGCGAATATCTCCTTTGGATCGGGCAAGGTGTTCGTCAATTCGCCGTTCGCGCTGGCGCAGACGGTGACGCTGCTGGGCATGTTCGGCGTCATCATCATGGCCACCGTGATGGGCCGCGCCGTGCAGCAGGATTACGAATACAAATCCCACTATTTCTTTTTTACTTCGCCGATTTCCAAGCTCGATTATCTCGGCGGGCGCTTCATTGGCGCCTTCCTGGTGGTGTTGGTAATTTTTGCCTCGATCGGTATGGGTGCCTGGCTGGCCACGTTGTTGCCGGGTATGGACGCGGAACGCCTCGGACCGAATCGCCTGGCCGCTTACTTGTGGCCCTATGCGCTGCTACTGCTGCCGAACGCGTTGCTGATCGGCAGCCTGTTTTTCGCCATCGCCGCGCTGACCCGCAAGATGCTGCCGGTATACGTCGGCAGTGTGCTGTGTCTGATCGGATACCTTATTGCGCTGCAGTTGTTGCGCGATCTCGACAACAAGACCATCGCTTCATTGGTCGATCCCTTTGGCAATGTGGCGATCGGCCGCATTTCCGAATACTGGACGGTGGCGGATCGCAACACGCGGCTAATTTCACTGGAAGGTGTGCTGCTGTGGAATCGGTTACTGTGGTTGGGCATCGCCGTCATTGTTATCGTCAGTTGTTATCTGCGCTTTTCTTTCGCGCGCTTCGCCGCCGAGGGCAGTGAGCCGAAAGCCGCAAAAAAACAGGCTGCCGAGACCGAGATCAGCCCGGAGAGCGCGCCAGTGGTGAACTCTGGTCCATTCGTGCCCGCCCGGGTAAGCGGTTTGACACTATTGCCCAGGCTCACCTGGCTCAATTTGCGTGAGACGGTTAAAAACATTTATTTTGGCGTGCTCGTATTCGCCGGCTTGTTGTTTCTCGGCTTGGCCTCGATCACCCTGGGCAGCGTTTATGGCACCACTACCTGGCCGGTGACATACCAGATGACCGGTTTGCTCGGCGGCAGCTTCAGCCTGTTCATGCTCACCATCATTACTTTCTATGCGGGTGAGCTAATGTGGCGCGAACGCGATAACCGCCTCGACCAGATTCTCGATGCCGCACCGTCACCGACCTGGTTGCCGCTGAGCGCGAAACTGCTGGCGCTGATGCTGATGGCAGTACTGCTGCAAGCATTGCTGATGCTGTGCGGTATCGTCATCCAGACATTCAAAGGTTATTACCATTTTGAGCTCGGCCTCTATGTGAAGGAATTGTTTGCTCTGCAGCTGCCGGAATACTGGCTGATCTGCGCGCTGGCAATTGCCGTGCACAGCGTGGTCAACCAGAAATATCTGGGCCACTTCATCATGATCGTGTACTACATCGCGATCAGTTTTTCCGGCTTGCTCGGTTTTGAGCACAACCTTTACAAGTTCGGTTCGATTCCGTCGGTGACCTACTCGGACATGAATGGTTTTGGCCACTTTTTGCCGCGTGCGTTTGCCTTCATGTCGTACTGGACGGCAGGTGCTGTCCTGCTGCTGATCGCGGCTTACCTGATGTGGACGCGCGGCACCGTCAGTGGCTGGCGCGAGCGGCTCAGCGTGGCGCGGGGCCGCTTTCGCGGCAGTGTTGCACTGGCAGCTACCGCGTCCGCGATTTGCTTCGTGGCACTCGGCGGTTATATTTTTTACAACACCAATGTGCTCAATGAATACCTGACCACGGCGGATGGGCAGAAGCAGCAGGTGGAGTACGAAAAGCAATACAGGGCTTTCGCCAAAACACCGCAGCCGCGAATCATCGCCGTCAAGGTCGACACGCAATTGTTCCCGTCCGAGCAACGGGTGCGGATGGCCGGCACCTATCGGCTGAAGAATAAAAACGAGGTTCCGGTCAGCGAGGTGTGGCTGAATTTTTTGAGGGCGGACAAACTGATCTACCACCAGCTGGAATTCGCCACTCCGGCGGAACTGGTGCAACACAATCAAAAAATGGGTGTGCGCCAATACCGCCTGAAGACGCCGCTGGCACCGGGCGAGGAAACGACGCTGTCGTTTGACATTGAATTGCCGACGCATGGTTTCGCCAATTCTGGCTCCAATATCCAGGTGGTTTACAACGGCAGCTTCATCAATAACAGCAGTGTTTTGCCGTTGATCGGCTATCAGGAACGCGCCGAGCTGTCGCGTGACCAGGACCGCAAGAAGTACGGCTTGGCACCGAAAGAACGCATGCGTGACCGCGACGATCCGGAAGGGTTGAAAAGCAACTACATCACGACCGATGCCGACTGGATCGATTTCGAAACCACGGTCAGTACCGAGGAAGACCAGATCGCGATCGCGCCCGGTTATTTGCAGAAGGAATGGAAGGAGGGCGGACGCCACTACTTCAGCTACAAGATGGATGTACCGATCCTGAATTTCTTCGCCTTTCAGTCAGCGCGATATGCGGTCAAAAAGGACCAGTGGCGCGATGTCGCCATCGAGGTTTACTACCAACCCGGCCATGAATACAACCTGGCGCGCATGATTGCTGCCGTCAAGGCATCGCTGGCGTATTACAGCGATGCATTCGGTCCCTACCAGCACAAGCAATTCCGCATCATCGAGTTCCCGCGTTACGCCAGCTTCGCGCAGGCATTCCCGAACACCATCCCGTATTCGGAAGGCATCGGCTTCATCGCTCGCGTGCGCGAAGGCGACGAGAAGGATATCGATTATCCCTACTACATCACTGCGCACGAAGCTGCGCACCAGTGGTGGGCGCATCAGGTGATTGGTGGCGATGTGCAGGGTGGAACGCTGCTGTCTGAAACGTTGGCACAGTATTCTGCGCTGATGGTGATGAAACGCAAATATGGCGAGGCAAAGATGCAGAAATTTCTCAGCTATGAAATGGATCGCTATCTCGCGGGTCGCGCCTTCGAGCAGAAAAAAGAAGTGCCGCTGGGCCGCGTCGAGAACCAGCAATACATCCATTACAACAAGGGCAGTGTAGTGATGTATGCGCTGCAGGATTACATCGGCGAAGACAATCTGAATCGCGCCATCAAGGCGTTTCGCGACGAGACCGCGTTCAAGGGCCCACCATATCCGAACGCGACCATGCTGATCAAGCACATCCGCGCCGTCACGCCACCCGAGCTGCAATACGTGATCGACGATATGTTTGAGAACATCATCCTCTACGATAACCGCACCACCAAGGCGAGCTACAAGGAATTGCCCGGCGGCAAATATGAAGTGACGATGAACATCACCGCCAAAAAGCGCCGCGCCGACAAACTCGGCAAGGAAGATGACGTGGCTTTGGCCGACTGGATCGATATCGGGGTGCTGGATGAAAAAGGCGTGCCGATCTTCCTTGAAAAGCGCAAGTTCGAAAAAGAAGAAAACGAAATCGTGGTGGTGGTCGACAAGAAGCCGGCAAAGGCGGGGATTGATCCGCTCAACAAGCTGATCGACCGACGACCGAAGGATAATGCGGTCGCGGTGGAGAAAGGGGGGTAATCCTCACATCGTTGAAGCCCAGCGCCAATGTTGCAGAACGCCATTCGGCGCGGCGTTTGGGGCATAAATAAATGTTGCCGCGATTAGCCTCCCGTCATTGCGCGTTGAAAAAATGGATTTGCGTCGTTACCAAAAGCACTTCGCGCGAAACAGTTTTATCGCGGCATCATTGGTTACGAGCGTCGCACCTGCGATGATGGCTTGTGCGGCGAGCATCCGATCAAATGGGTCGCGATGCTCGATGACGAGCCCGCCTGCCTTACGCGCATGCTGAAAGGAAACGGCAAGGTGTTCAAAGCCGTCGGCGTCGATGAGACGGTTGAATTCGCTGATGGCGCGTTCGGCACCGGGCAGTTTGCCGATGCGATGTTTGGTGGCGATCTCCCAAGCGCTTGCGGCACTGACGAGCACGGTATAGGCCTCGTCGGCGATCGCGTTAGCCGCGCGTTTTGACAGACGCGGATCGTCCTTCCACCACCAAATCAGCGCGTGCGTGTGGAGCAGAAGTTTCAACGCGATTCCCGCGCGTCAAGTTCGGTAGCGGGGAGCGGATCGAAGAATGCATCGTCGACAATGGCTTTTACGGGCCCACGCTGGCGCTTCGGCACAACAGGTGCGAGCGGGACCAAGCGTGCATACGGCTTGCCCGCTTTGGCCAGGATGATTTCTTGCCCGGCGTGTGCTTGTTCAAGCAGCTTCGAAAAATGTGTTTTTGCGTCGTGTACGTTGATGAGCATGGGTTAAACCCTTTAGATCGAAATAAGAAATCGCAACTTAGTCCATTGACTTGGTCAATGTCGAACGTCATTCGTCAGGGCAATAAAATGGGGCACCTAAAGGTGCCCCAATCAACCAAACCAGTTGAGACGGTAAGGCCTAGTTGTACGCCGTCTCACCGTGAGAGGTGATGTCCAGACCTTCGCGTTCCTCGTCTTCGGGAACCCTGAGACCGACCACCATTTTGACAATGAACAGCGAAACCGCCGCTACCACGCCCGACCAGACAACGGTGATTCCGACGGCTTTGGCTTGGATCAACAATTGCTCGCCTATTGATGTAAAGCCACTCGTGCCCTTGACCCAGTCGGTCACAAAGCCCGGGCCCCCCAGGTCAGGCGAGACGAAGACGCCAGTAAGCAGCGCACCTAAAATCCCGCCGACAGCATGCACGCCGAACACGTCGAGCGAATCGTCAACTTTAAGCAAACGCTTCAAACCGGTCACACCCCACAGGCAAACCACACCAGCCGCCGTGCCGATCACAAACGCGCCGGGGATGCCGACATTGCCCGCTGCGGGCGTAATCGCGACCAGGCCCGCCACGGCACCAGACGCAGCGCCGAGCATGGACGGTTTACCTTTGAGCAGCCACTCCGCAAACGTCCACGACAATACCGCGCAGGCAGTTGCCAGGAAGGTATTCATGAACGCCAGTACGGCGGAGTTACCGGCCTCAAGGGCTGAGCCTGCATTGAAACCGAACCAGCCAAACCACAGTAACGACGCGCCGATCATGGTCATTGTCAGGCTATGCGGGGTCAGCGCTTCTTTGCCGAACCCGATGCGTTTACCCAGGAAATAGGCAGCAACAAGGCCCGCGACGCCGGCGTTGATATGCACCACCGTACCACCCGCAAAATCGAGCGCGCCCAATTGCCAGAGATATCCGGCCTTCGCATTTAAGCCATCCACCAGCTTAGGATCCGTGTATGCATCCGGGCCCATCCAGAACCAAACCATATGCGCCATCGGCAGGTAGGCGAAGGTGAACCACAGCACCATGAACAGCAGCACGGCGGAAAATTTCATGCGTTCCGCCACCGAACCAAGAATCAGGCAGCAGGTGATCGCGGCAAACGTACATTGAAACGCGGCGTACAACATTTCGGGGATCACGACACCTTTGCTAAAGGTGGCTGCCATCGCAAATTCGCCTTTCGCGACATCGGCGATGCCTTTGAAGAACAGTCGATCCGTACCGCCAAAAAACGCATTGCCTTCGGTGAATGCGAAGCTGTAGCCATAAATCACCCATAGCACTGTGATCAACGCGAACGTGACAAACACCTGCATCAGGACAGACAACATATTTTTGGAACGCACCAGTCCGCCGTAAAACAGTGCCAGCGCCGGGACGCTCATTAGCAGCACCAATGCGGTCGACACCAACATCCACGCCACGTCGCCTTTGTTTGGCACCGGCGGAGCAACTGCGACGGCTGGCGTTACGGCAGCGGGGGTTGCGGTTACGACTGCGTTAGGCGCAACCGAGGGCGCGGCTGCAGGAGCAGACGCCTCCGCGGCGGGTGGCGGATCCGCTTTTTTGTCTTGCGCACGTACTGCGCCCGTCAACAAGAGGCTGCCTATAAGCGCAATTGAGATAAATAGTCTTTTCATTTCATGGGCCCCTTGGCTTAAAGTGCGTCCGCGCCGGTTTCCCCGGTGCGAATGCGAACGACCTGCTCGAGACTGAAGACAAAAATCTTGCCGTCGCCTATCTTGCCGGTATTCGCGGATTTTTCGATTGCTTCGATGACTTGCTCGACCAAATCGTCTTTGATCGCTGCTTCAATTTTCACTTTCGGCAGAAAATCGACAACGTATTCGGCACCGCGATATAACTCGGTGTGGCCTTTTTGGCGTCCAAACCCCTTGACTTCCGTAACCGTGATGCCCTGCACGCCAATGGCAGAGAGGGCTTCGCGCACTTCGTCAAGCTTGAACGGCTTGATGATTGCTGTAACTAGCTTCATATCTACTCCTCGTGGGTGATCAGAATTTGTAAAGCATTTCGACGCCAAATGAACGCTCGGTTTTGCTCGGCGTGGTGCGGTCCGACTTCAGGAACGCATTCTGGTCGGAGCGATCCCCCCGGACTTCCGCACGCAGTTCAAT
>JAYVKG010000047.1:0-7422 GCA_043768625.1 Betaproteobacteria bacterium | reverse complement strand
TTGGCGGCATCGACATATTCCATTGCACAGTGGACGGGATGCCTGGAGAGCACCTTGACTCCGATCAGCGTTGCGGATGGACGCTGCAAATGGGATTTGCGCACCACCACGCCGAGCACGCAGAGGCGGCCCTTTTCCAGCCGTACCGCAATCAGATCGTCCACATTTACGTTGCGCGCATCTTCCTCCACCATGTCCAGCCCAAGTCCTCCTTCGCTAATGTCGATCAAATTTATCGCATTGCGAATACCGAGTTCACCGCCACCGCCGGATAGCGTGTGCAGTTTTTCGGTCGAGAATGCCATCTTGCAGATTTCGCTGAAGCCGAAAAATACCCCAACAATGGAATTAGAGTTGATTGACACGCGTTTGTTGCGTTGCAAGCGCGAGGCTTCGATGAGTGTGAATTCGCGCTCCAGGAAATCAATCACGGCGACGTGCTCTTCCATGCGCACACTTTGGCCCAGTCCCCACCCCGGGAACAGGCTGCCTTGATGGAATTGCCTGATGGAGCGGTCCAGCTGGCGTTGCAACGGCCGGAGGCTCAGGAATAAATGGGCACCATCACCGCTGACGTGCGGAATCAGGCCGCGTTGTGGTGCGGCGGTGTTGACGCCGAGCGTCGGCTCGAACGCGGCAGGTGCCCGGGTGAGCCACAGCGAACCCATCCATGCGACCAGCCAGTTGTCGAGCAACTCAAGCCGGGTCGGCGACAGACTGCCACTGGAAAATCGATCCAGCAGCAAAGCGCGCACGTAGAGCGCCTCAACGGTTGCATCGAATGAGCGGTCTTCAATCCGCAGCGGCAATACCACCGCATCTACTCCAAACGCGGAGGCGGTGCGAAAGATTTGATGCAGCCATTCGCGGGTGGTTGCGTCGGGCCGGTTGCCGGAAAACTTTCGCCACTTGATTGCATGACCGGAAAGCAGGATTGCCAGCGCACAGATCGGTGCCCGCGCAGGCGCTTCTGCTGCGGCGGTGGCGCTGGTGCCGGGGGATTGGGCGGAGAAACTGCGCAAAACAATTTCGCGCGCCAGCCGCAACAAATGGTCGTAACGTTCGGAGAGCCAGGCAGAAGCCGCCAGTTCGGGTTTGGTCTTGATGTGGGTTGAAAGCAGCAGTTGCTCGCGTTCGGTGCGGGTATTGTCCTCGAAGTAGCGCAGCGCTTGTATCAGGGCGCTGGTGGCGTCAGCCGGCTTGTATCCCGCGATATTTTTTTCTAGTGACTGGTGCTTGCCGCTGATGTCCGCGTGCGTGGCGACACTTCCCGGCAGCGCGGTGGTTTTGCTAATTGAATTCATGTGGCGGCCTGCAGCAACGATTCATGCAGCGCGCGCTGACCACTTGCATCCTGCCTGAAAAATGACGGCGAGTTCCATTTGGTCGGCGTGGCTGCAGCGATGGCCGCCATCGATGTGGCGGAATCGCGCGAAATCGCTTGTCTGATCGCGTTTATTTCAGCCATCGCTTCGTCGTTCGGGAATTGTGTGGCGAACGCTTTTGCCAGCTCGGCAAATTCCGCGGCATTTTCATCCGCGAGGGTGCGTGCCAGCAAAAGTTGCCATAGCGGGCGTTGCGTTGGGTCTTCTTCAATAGCCAGGCGCAATAATTCGGCCGCCGAACGCGGCATGCCATCGTCCGTAATCTGCTGGGCCCAGCGCAGCATCTCATCGGTATTACGCAGGGAAATGCGCGGTTCCGGGACCTGCAGGAAACGCGCGGCGATGTAGCGCAAGCGGATCCGCAGCAGCGGCGGATCGAGCGGCCAGGGAGTGCCGAAGACGCTGAGATGGTTGCGCACCGGCGGTCGTTCGGGTGGTTTGGTATTCTGATTCAATCGAGGTCTCCTGCGCCAGAGCCCTGCGGCGCATTTTTTAGCCTGCACCTGCATGCTGTTTGCACAAGCATAAAGCGAATCGTCGAGCAGCGCAATTTGGCTGCAAATCGGCATCCATGGGTGGCAGGAAACGCCCCCGCAGCCAATCGTTTGCCCTCTGTCATAATTAAATGCCCATTGCCGCCAGCCACGCCTGCTTTCCCACTTCAATCAATTGATGAGAAAAAAATAATGGCCCTGTTACAGTTGAACGACGAGCAAATCCGCACCTGGTCGAGGCAGCAAAAAGACCAGTGGTGGTTGAACAATATTTTTCGCGGTGAGATGCCGCAGCTCACCCTGCGCTCTGCACTCACCGGATTTTTGCTCGGAGGCATATTGGCCGCCACCGCCATGTACATCGGCGGCAAAACCGGTATCGGCATCGGTGTCGGGCTGACCTCGGTCATACTTTCGTTCGCGATCTTCCGCGCGTTACACGGTGCCGGACTCGGTGCCGACTACACCATCCTCGAAAACAATTGCACGCAATCCATTGCCACCGCAGCCGGCTATATGGTCTCGCCGCTGATATCAAGCCTCGCCGCGTACATGCTGGTCACCGGTCGCATCATTCCCTGGTGGCAGATGGTGGCGTGGATGGTGGTGGTCGCAATCCTGGGCGTGCTTGTCGCATTCCCGATGAAGCGACGGTTTATCAATGAAGAACAACTGCCTTTTCCGGAGGGCCGTGCGTCGGGCGTGGTGCTCGATGCGCTATACACGGGAAGCGCGGCCACGGGTGTGTTCAAGGCCCGCTTGCTGGGCTACACGGCGCTGCTTGCAGGACTTTACCAGGTCATCATCAGCGACGGCTGGATGCGACTGCTGCAATTCAAAATATTGCGCATGGACAAGTGGGCCGGCATCACCGAGCCATGGAATTTGCACGAACGCCTCGACACGTATTACTACGTGCTCGCAGCCAAATACAATTTATGGATGCCCAATATTTTAGGCACCGACATTCGACAACTCGGCCTGCGCCTGACGCTTGACGCAGCGATGCTTGGTATCGGCGGCTTGATGGGCGTGGCTGTGGCCAGCAGCGTGTTACTCGGCGCATTCATTAATTTTGTGATCCTCGCGCCGATACTGATTTTCAGTGGCGACATTGCGCCGCGCGTGTTGTCAAACGGTGTCGTAGTCGCCATCAACCGCGCCGAGATCGTTAATCAATGGGCGCTTTGGTGGGGGGTGACAATGATGGTGGTGGGTTCACTGGTCAGTCTGCTGGGGCGACCAGAACTCTTCATCAACGCATTCAAGTCGATGCGCGGCAATAAGTCGGCCGGCCCGGCTGGCACCGATGTACTGCGCCACATTGAAGTGCCGCTGTGGACTTCTTATGTGGGCATTCCGATATTCAGTGTTCTGGGTGCCTGGCTCACCAACACTTTCTTTGGCGTGCCGTGGTTGCTGGCGTTCATCTCGCTACCGCTGATTTTTGTGCTGACCATCATTTGCACCAATTCAATGGCGCTTACCTCGTGGACACCGACCGGCGCGCTGTCGAAGATCACGCAATTTTCAATGGGTGCAATTGACCGCACCAATCCGGCCAGTAATTTGATTCCCGCCGCGATGACGGCCGAAATTGCTTTAAACGCTGCCAACCTGCTCTCTGATATCAAGCCTGGCTATATGCTGGGCGGAAAACCGCGTCATCAGGTGGTCGGACATATCATCGGCATTTTCGCCGGCGCGCTGGCCTCTACACCGCTATTTTTTCTATTGTTCCTGCCGCCCGACGCCGCCGGTGTGCGGTCAACCGCGACTATTATTTCGGAACAGTTTGCCATGCCTGCGGCACTGCAGTGGAAAGGTGTTGCGGAAATTATTGCCAAAGGTGTCAGCAGCCTGCCCAATTCTGCAATCGTGTCGATGATCGTGGCAGCGGTGAGCGCCGCGGCTATCGAAATTGCGCGGATCGTTACCAAAGGACGCTTCCCGTTATCAGCCGTGTCGATCGGTCTTGGCGTAGTGCTGCCGCCCGAAGCCAGTTTCATGATGTGGGTTGGCGCGATGATTTTTTGGTGGATGGGCCGCAAGTACAATACTGTCGGCAGCAAAGGGCATGATTTCTGGGTGGATGGTTGCGAGCCGATTTGCGCGGGCTTGATTTCGGGTGCGGCATTGCTCGGGATTGGCAATGCGATTGTGAATGTGTTGATGTAAAACACAAACACAAACACAAGCGTTGGCGCGGTCGCTGGCGGCATTGTTGACTGAGAGGTCCGCCAGTGCTTGAGTGTCGTCGCCGGGTATTGTGTCGAGCTTGATTTATTCCCAGCGCTGCCACATCGATCTTGGCTCTCCGCTTTTACCGGTCATTTCCGGCGTATCCGGAAATACGCTGCCAGTTCTTGTTGTCAATTAGCCGCTGGTTCTGCCTAATTCGGCTTTGAAATGGGTAAAAAATACTGCCATGTCGGCGGCCTCGCGTACCACGCGCTATCGTTGCCACGACGGCGGAGAATCGCTGGCGGCAGCCCCATATTTTTTCAGCGCCTCCTGCAGCAGCGTCGCCTTAATCCGGCCCTCGTCCAGCAGTGCACGCAGCGCTGCGATGGCGATGGAATGCCGGTCAATTTCAAAGAACTCGCGTAATGCCTTGCGCGTATCGCTGCGGCCAAAGCCATCGGTGCCGAGAGTGACGTAACGTTGCGGCACAAAGGCGCGGATCAGTTCCGGAACGGCGCGAACGTAGTCGGTGGCGGCGATTACCGGTAGCGGGTGGCTACCCAGGCACTGCGTGACGTAGCTCGTTTTTGCAGCCTGCGTGGAGAGGCGATTAGCGCGTTCAACCACCAGTCCGTCACGCTGCAATTCCGAAAAACTGGTGGCGCTCCAGACGATGGCGTGGATTTTCCAGTCGCGTTCGAGTAACTCGCGCGCGGCAATCACTTCGGTCATGATCGCGCCCGCACCCAGCAGTTGCACCTGCGGCTTGTTATTGGTGGCAGCCGACAGTAAATAAAGACCGCGCAGGATGCCCTCACGCGTGGCTGCTGGCTGGTCTGCCGGCATCGAGGGCTGCGCATAGTTTTCGTTCATTACCGTCAGATAGTAGAAGACGTCTTGCTGTGCTTCGAGCATTTCATGCATGCCGTGGTCGATAATCACCGCCAGCTCATACGCATATGCGGGGTCGTAAGCGCGGCAATTGGGAATAGTGGAGGCGACCAGGTGGCTGCTCCCGTCCTGGTGTTGCAGGCCTTCGCCACCGAGCGTGGTGCGGCCGGCCGTGGCACCGATGAGAAAACCGCGGGCACGTTGGTCGGCGGCGGCCCAGATTAAATCGCCCACCCGCTGGAAACCGAACATGGAGTAATAAATGTAGAACGGCAGCATCGGGAAATCATGAACGCTGTATGACGTTGCCGCCGAAACCCAGGAGGAAATTGCTCCCGCTTCGGAAATGCCTTCTTCCAGAATCTGTCCGCTTTTCGCTTCGCGGTAGTACAACATCGAGCCCAGATCTTCCGGCTCATACATCTGCCCCAGCGGCGAGTAGATGCCTACCTGCCGGAACAAATTTGCCATGCCGAATGTGCGTGCCTCATCGGCCACAATCGGCACTACGCGCGGACCCAGGTGCTTGTCTTTAACCAACGCGCCCAGCATGCGTACCAGCGCCATGGTGGTCGACATTTCCTTGCCGTCAGCATCAAGCGCGAATTGCGCAAACGACCCGATTGCCGGTGCCGTGAGCGCGGTCTTGGCGTTGCGGCGCCTGCGCGGAAGGTAACCACCGAGAGCCTGGCGACGTTGATGCAGATATTGCATTTCTGCGCTGTCCTCGGCAGGCTTGTAAAAACGCAGCTGTTCCAGGTCGTCGTCGCTGAGCGGCAAACGAAAGCGTTCCCGGAACGCTTTCAAATCGTCGAGCTCCAATTTTTTCTGCCCGTGGGTGGTCATCTTGCCCTGGCCTGCCGCACCCATGCCATAGCCCTTCATGGTCTTGGCCAATACCACCGTTGGCTGGCCGCGATGCGTCATCGCGCGGGCGTAAGCTGCGTATAATTTCACCGCATCGTGGCCACCGCGCTTCAGCCGATCAATATCGCCGTCAGTCATGTTGGCCACTAGCGCGGCCAGTTCCGGATCCTGGCCAAAAAAGCGTTCGCGATTGTAGGCGCCGTCATTGGCCGAAAAGGTCTGGAATTGGCCATCAACCGTTTTGCTAAAAGCGCGCTGCAACACTCCCGTGACATCACGCGCAAACAGCACATCCCAATCCGACCCCCACAGTACCTTGATCACATTCCAGCCGGCACCGACGAATTGCGCTTCAAGCTCATCGACGATGCGACCATTGCTGCGTACCGGCCCATCGAGTCGTTGCAAATTACAGTTGATGACGAAAATAAGGTTATCGAGTTTTTCTCGCGCAGCCAGCGACAATGCGCCGATCGATTCCGGCTCGTCCATTTCGCCGTCGCCGAAAAATCCCCAGACTTTGCGACCGTCGGTATTGAGCAATTCGCGGTTTTGCAAATAGCGCATGAAGCGCGCCTGGTAAATCGAATTGATCGGACCGATGCCCATCGAGCCGGTCGGAAATTGCCAGAACTCCGGCATCAACCAGGGATGCGGGTACGAGCACAGGCCTGGTGCCTTGATCTCCTGGCGATAGTGCCTCAGTTGCTCCTCCGTAAGATAGCCTTCCAGGAAAGCACGAGCATAAACGCCGGGTGAGGAGTGCGGCTGGAAGTACACCAGATCGCCGCCGTGATCGACGCTGGCGGCATGAAAGAAATGATTGAAACCGACTTCAAAGAGATCGGCTGCCGACGCAAAGCTGGCGATATGGCCACCCAATTCGCCATAGGCGCGATTGGCGCGCACCACCATTGCAAGCGCGTTCCAGCGCAGACAGGAATTGAGGCGTTGTTCGATATCAAGGTTGCCAGGGAACGGTGTCTGTTGTTCAACGGGTATTGTGTTGGCGTAAGGCGTATTGCGCAAACGCTCGGATTTGACGCCGCGTTTGCCAGCGAAAGCTGCCAGTCGATCATAGACAAACTGCGCCCGCTCGGTGCCAGAGTGACGCACCAGTGATTCAAAGCCTTCCAGCCACTCGGCGGTTTCAAGCGGGTCGCCGTCGTGGCGCTGGTCTTCGCTAGGTAGTGAGGTAATCATGGCGGGGGCTGGTTTGGAAAGTTCATTCATGAACGCTGCAGTCTGATTGTTAAAAAAGCATATGGCAGGAAGTGTAAACCTTCGCTTGTCAGTTAGCCTCATACGCCACGGAAAGACGGCTGTAACTTGACCTGACATCGACTTCGTCGCATCCTGTTAGCGCAATGCGGCGGGCGATTAAATTCATGCGCTGCCGTCGCCGCATTGCCAACAAGTTCAGATATGGCATGTAGCGTCTCACAGCACCCGACATTTTCGAGGAGACTATTGATGAAGCTTACCCCCGAGCAGCTCAGCCAGTTTGACCGCGACGGCTACTTATTTTTCCCCGCGCTGTTCGCGCCGGCAGAGGTCAAGTCGCTGACCGACGAGGTGCCGCGCCTGTATCTGCAGGATCG
>JAYVKG010000046.1:0-4433 GCA_043768625.1 Betaproteobacteria bacterium | reverse complement strand
ACCGCCCTGACCGATTGCGCCGGCTATTCGGTCGATGGCAACGAAGCCGAGGCGGGGCTTAACACGACGCCCGATTTTGCATTGATGCTGATGAGCCTGATGTTTGAACGTTTGCGTTTTTTGGCCGCGAGGCTGGCGGCGCGCGAGGTCGCCAAGGCAAACAGGAGCCGCAGCGAACCGGTGTTCGACGCGGAAACCTTGGCGGCATTGGAGGGCAAGCTGGAGCGAACGACGGTGGTCCGTTTCAATGAAGGCCGCACCATCATGAAACAAGGCCATCCCGGCACCAGCATGTACATCGTACTGGAAGGCCGCGTGACGATTGCAATTAACAACCAGGTGGTCGAAAAACTTGGCGTGGGCGGCGTGTTCGGTGAAATGGCGTTGGTAGACTACTTACCTCGTACCGCGAGCGCGGTGGCGCGTACCGATTGCGCTTTGCTGTCGATTAATCGCGAAGCACTTGTTGCACTGGTGTCAATGGATCCTGCCATCGGCATGGCGATGATGCGCTGCGTGGCAGACCGTATACGTTACATGAATTCCCTGTTTTCCTAGCTAACCATTGCTGTAAATATTCCTTTACCCGGCTAACTTTCCTCCCCATGCAAGACGAATTCGATTTCACCAAACCCGACCCCACGTTCGACCCGAACAGCGCGCACGCTGCACGCTTCCGTACAGCGGTGAGCCGCTATTACGATGCGGAAACGACCGCCCGGCTTTTTCACATTTCCGGCAGGCAGGAACGCTTCGCGGCGGGTGAAACGTTGTTCGTTGAAAATGAGAAATCCGGCAAGCTTGGCTTGTTTGGAAAAAACGTGTTTCACCGCATGTATTTCATCTCGATCGGTGAGGTTGCGCTCACCCGCGCTGGCAAACCGCTGGACACAATCAAGGCTGGCGAAATTTTTGGTGACATGGCAGTAATTAGTGAAACGCCTGCCGGCAGTACCCGCACCGCCACCGCCGTGGTCAAAACTGACTGCATTGTTTTATCGCTGGATCGCGAAGAATTACAAACCGCACTCACAAAGACACCTGATTTTGCGCTGATGCTGATGAGTGTCATGTTTGACCGTCTGCGGTTTGTAGCGGCGCGTCTGGCGACGCGCAAGATAACAACCGATAAAAACATTCCGCGCACCGCCGCGTTGTTCGATGGCGCCGCACTGGCAAGTCTGGAACAAAAACTCGATCGAACCACCACCATGCACTTTGCCGCGGGCAAGACGATCATGAACGAAGGTGATGTCGGCACCCGCATGTACATCGTGCTCGACGGCCAGGTAACCATCTATATTGCCGGCAAAGCTGTGGAAAGCATCGCAACTGGCGGCGCGTTTGGTGAAATGGCGCTAATCGATCAATCGCCCCGCACCGCGAGCGCCGTTGCTGAAACCGAATGCGCACTGCTTGCAATCGACCGTGCCGCACTGCTTACGCTGGTGAAAACCGAACCTTCGGCAGGCCTGATGATATTGCGATCGGTGACGGCGCGAGTACGGAATATGAACGCCTTGCTGGATTGACCGATGCGCGCCAGCTTGACCTGAATAAATAACTCAGGCTGATGCCGGCGGCAGATTTATACCGCGCCGATAGCAAGTTACTCAGCTTTTTTTAAATCGGGCTATGCGAATAGCCCGATTTACTTGGCCATCACCAGCTTTGCTCGGCTGCACTCAGCTCACGCATCCCGATTTGCGCGCCAACTCCAACCTTATGCGCGTCCTGCCGGACACCTTAGGCGCAATCTCCGCCTTGGAAAAACTGGATATACGCTGATGCAACCCATGTACCGCCCGCTGGATTGATCAACTGCGGGCGCATGGTACGCTGGTTTGTTATTGCCTAAGTCTAATAACGGCGGACCTCCCAGACACAAATGCCGCGAAACGCCCCAGCAGATGCCGATCTGCGCATTCTTATGCGGGTATGCCTAGCCGTAACGATTCCGCAGTTCGCCAATCCCTTCAATGATGATGCTCACTTCGCTGCCGGCCTTCATCGCGCCTACACCGATCGAGGTTCCGCAGGCGATCACGTCACCGGGCTCGAGCGTCATATCGCGCGAAATCAAACTCACCAGTTTCGCTGGCGGGAAAATCATATCAGCGACCGGGTAATTCTGGCGCTCCTGGCCGTTAAGAATGGTCTTGACCGTCAACGTCATCGAATCAAGTCCGGTGGCAATGACCGGTCCAAAAACGCCGAACGTATCGAAGCTTTTTGCCCGCGCCCACTGCGCAAAGCTCGCGTCCTTGAATAATAATTCTGCGGCGGTGACGTCGTTGATGCACGTGAAGCCGAAGACAAACTCGGCGGCATCCGCCTCACACACCGCCTGGCAACGTTTGCCGATGACGATGCCAAGCTCGCCTTCGTACACCACCTTTCCGCTGTAAGCGGCAGGTATCCGAATTGGCGAAGCGTGCGGATGGAAGGCGTTATTGCCTTTCAGAAAATATAGCGGCTCTGGCGGAATGGCCTGATTCAATTTTTCCGCGAGTGCGTGGAAGTTATTCCATAGCGCGACCATTTTAGTGGGTTGGCAGGGTGTAAGTACTTTGACCTTGCTGAATGCAATTGTTTCGCCGGTTGCGACCGGATGATCGAAAAGATCACCATGAAAGATCGCAATGTTATCTTTTTCAAGGTTGCCGAAGCCGATCGCTCCCTGATATTGGTAACGAATCCAGTGCGCCATGTCTGCCCCTTTTGTCAATGCCACTTTGCCAGACTATATTGTGATGGTTGCCGATTGCAACTTCGACACGCAAACATCATCGACCGTACTGTCGTTCTGCCTGTAACATTCCTGCAGGGTAAGCTTCCCTGCTAGCCTAAAAACTTTTTGCCAGGACCAGTAACCATGCCCGACGCTCACCAGTTCGAAGCGACTCTCCGCTGGCCCGCCGCTGCGGCGCAACCAATCCCACCGTTGCCTCATTTTTCGCGTGACAACATTCTCGGTGGTGCGGGCAAGCCCGATGTACCCGGGTCCAGCCCAGCCATCTTTGGGGGCGACGATACACGCTATAACCCGGAACAACTGCTGCTGATGGCGCTCGCACAGTGTCACATGCTGACGTATTTAGCCATCGCTGCCAAAAGAGGCTTGACAATTCTGGCCTACGAAGACCGCGCCACCGGGACGCTGGCGGTCGGCGAGCACGGCGTCAAGGGAAAAATGTCCATGCAGGAAGTTGTCCTGCGGCCCCGTGTCAGTGTCACCAAGGGTACCAACCTCGTCGACGCGGAAGCAATCCATGAAAAAGCGCACGCCAATTGTTTCATCGCCAATTCGGTAAATTTTCCGGTGCGCCATGAACTGGTGATCGTCGAAGTCTGACCAAATGAATGGCCGATCGCAACGTGTCAGCATAGTCCTACAGTTGGTCGCGACAATGCGCCGATTGATCTTCTACAGCGATTGATTAAGACTGTAAGCGGTCGTAGGTTTTGTACCCTATGGGTTGCCTTGCCCGTTAACGAAAAATGGATGTTGAAATGAAAAAAATTGCTGCTTGGCTTCTTTCGCTATGCCTGTGTTCACCGCTGGCTTTTGCCAACACTTTTACAACGGACCTCACCGACCTCTGGTGGAACGCCAATGAGTCGGGCTGGGGTGTCACTGCTACCCACCAGCGCGAAATTGTGTTCCTGACATTTTTTGTTTATGGGGTTGATAGCCGCGCCACCTTCTATACCGGTCAGGCGTCGTATACGGGGCAGTCTAGTTCTGGCGCATTGGTATTTTCCGGCCCAATGTATGAAACCACCGGACCATGGCTGGGGACTTTCTTCAATCCCAACGCGGTGACCGTAAGGCAAGTCGGTACGGTCACTTTCACCGCGTTCGTTGACACCGCTACGTTAAATTACAGCGTAGACGGCACATTCGTAAATAAGGCGCTTACCCGCCAAACATTTCGCAATAACGACCTGACCGGCAGCTACGCCGGCGTATTCAGGGAAACCGCGTCGGGTTGTTCCAATCCGGCCAATAACGGCACGGTGGAGCGGATTGTCGGCGTATCAATTACCAATTCCACCACCGCGCTGGCGATGGCCACCAATGAAAATGGCACCGTGTGCAATTATTCCGGAAATTATCGGCAGGGTGGACGCATGGGGTCTTCGACAGGCAGCTACAATTGCCCCGGCATTGCGGGCTCATATGACATGGTTGAAATTGAGGCCAATCCTTCGGGCGTTACGGCCAGGTACACTGCGCAGAGCAATTTGTGCTCTCAGATAAGCGGCCACTTGGCCATAGTTACCCGTTAGCCCTGTTTTGCGGTAGCAGGCCAAACACGGCTGATGCAGCGGTCAGATTATTTGCCGAAAGCCAGTTGTGGTGTGGATGACGAGCATCGAAAAAGCCGACGTGCCAAAGCTTGCCATTGACAGCAGAGTGCGGCAGAGAC
>JAYVKG010000045.1:0-20588 GCA_043768625.1 Betaproteobacteria bacterium | reverse complement strand
CCGCCGGGAAGCGATGCTACCGTGGTATGACTTGCGGCAAATTCACTGCCCGGTGCCTGCCAAGAAATTTGAACCGTCATTAAGACGCCCGCATTAGTGCCAGTGAAGGTGGCCGGGAAGGACACAATGGCTGCAGCTGCTGGCAGCCCTGAACCCGCAAGCGCCAATCGATTGTTGTACCAAGATAGATACTCGATACCCCCGTTCTGAAAATTAGTTGCAAGAGTGGTGGGGTCCGACCAAATTTGCGCGCGGGCGACCAATTCATCAGCGAACGCCGCCGCTTCGGTGCGAAATCGGGCATCAATACCGGCTTTGGCGGTGACCGCTTGCAGGCCCACGATACCGAGCACGCCAACCGCGAAAATCACGATGGATACGAGTACTTCAAGAATCACGACCCCGCTCTGATTTTTTTGGATTATTTTCATTTCGCCGGTTTTCTTCATGGTATCGGGCAATCAGTAGACGCAAGCGGTGGCACACAGGCCCGCGCATCTGGAGTCGTTGCTCGCGGATCACATATGCGGACTGCGCCACCAATGCCTACAAACACGCAGCGCAGGTTTGCAAGATTTGATTTCACTGAGGGATTGAGGACGCGAAATACAACGTTGCCCGCAGGAACTGTCATCGCTCCATTGGCAGCAATACTGGCGTTTAATCTTCCAAGCGGCGAAAAACTAACTCCAGCTGGGCCGGAAAAACGGGCGTTTTCGGAACCGTCTTGCGCCATCTTGCCTTGTATAAAACCTGCCCCGGTGGTAACACCGTTGACTCTTACCAACCAGTTGGGTGACCGATCGGCTATGGCCAATCCCCCGCTCGTAAGCGTCACCGCCGTGGGGTCCGCTGCGTTGGTGGCATCAGCCGGAATGAACACCGTCACGTCCGAAGTTGTGAACACCATATCAACCGGAGCATTACGCTGCACTGCTTCAGCCTGAGCGGTACGGAGGCCATTTCCGATCGATTCGGCCAACACGTTGACCTGCCGATTTTGTATCCAGTCGCCAATGGCCGGGATGCCAATTCCAAGGAAAATGGCAATAATCGCGATAGAGATCATTATCTCGATTAGCGTAAATCCCTGCTGCAAAATTCGCCCCAATGGATTGAGCGTATTGTTGAAAGGGTTAAATGTTTTGCAACCCACGTCAACCACCTTTTTTCGCGACCCAGCGACCCGGAACAACTAAGCTGCCCCAAGGTGGGCCAAGCGTGCTGTTTTTAATGCCGGTTTCGTTTACGTTATAAGTGAAGCCAGCAATCGACGCTTTACCGACCCCAGTTATTACAAATGTCTGATTTGTGACTCCGTCACTGAGGCAAGATATTCTATGGTTGGCAGTGTCAACGATCACCACTGCTGTAGGGCTACTGCAAAAAGCGTTGTCGTAAGTTCGGCTATCCGCATACCGCTGTTCCACTCGTAATTTCGCGTCGCTCAGGGCGCTTGTCATGTCCGTCACGTTGCCGCGCCGGACATATTCGATGTAGTTTGGTACCGCGACGGCGGCAATAATGCCAACGATCGCCACCACGATCATCAACTCGATCAACGTAAACCCACGCAATTTGTTCATTTGATTTTTCAAATTGTTCATTGATTCGACCTTTCCCCTTGTCGGGCAAACGGATAATATTGCACGATTGGCGTCCGGCCAACATGGTTGGACAAGCGGTCTGAAAACAGGAACCGGCGGATAAAATCCCTTCGCAACAACCGTCTAAGTAGGGGATTTTGTGTTTTAGTTCACAATCGTCGTCGTGCCGATCGGCAACGGTATTTGCCCTTTGCCCGTATGGCACACTTGGCGTGCGTGCACAGCTACGCTATAATTTCGGGTTCTTGAATTTCGGCTGTTGTAGCTCAGTTGGTAGAGCAACTGATTCGTAATCAGTAGGTCGGAGGTTCGATTCCTCTCAACAGCACCACCCGGGCAAAATCTCGATGCGTTTGCTAAATATGTGCCCGCATAGCTCAGGGGTAGAGCAACCGCCTTGTAAGCGGTAGGTCGTCAGTTCGAATCCGACTGTGGGCACCATCTTCTGCAAAAACGCCTCGGCGATGCCAGGAACGTCAAGCTAACTCGAATTTCCGATACAGTTGATACTGTAACGATCTGTCCCCGGTTTTCTCTGCGGCTTCAACGCCGTTTCAAGCATGCAATCCCGAAATCCACTTTACGCGGCCGTTTGGTTTGTCGCCTTATTAGCATCCAGCGCGAACAGTTTGTTTGCGGCTGCCGTCAAGACACCGCACGTCGAAGCCGAAATTGTTTCGCGCTATGCAGCTATCCGGCCAGGGCAACCGATAGAGGCCGCGTTGCGCCTGAAGATCATCGATCACTGGCATACTTATTGGCAAAATCCGGGCGACTCCGGTTTGCCAACGAAAATAACATGGTCTTTGCCGGACGGCTTTACGGCCGGACCCATCGAATGGCCGTTCCCCAAAAAGTTGGCGCTTGGTCCCCTGATGAATTTTGGCTATGAAGGCGAAGTGCTGCATTTAGTGACCTTGCAAACGCCACGCACGTTGAAGTCGGGCCAGCTGGTGACGCTCAGGGCCAAAGCCGAGTGGCTGGTATGCAGTGACGTGTGCATTCCGGAAAATGCTGATTTGACCATTTCGCTACCGGTGGTCAGCTCAGCACCGCTGGCGGACGTCCGCTGGGCCCAGGCTTTCATCGGCGCTCGCGCCGCGTTGCCTGGCACGCTGGCGGATTGGCGTCTCAACACCACCATTAAAAATCATCAAGCCACTTTGCTGCTTACACCGCCTGACGGCGAAGTTTTAACGATTGCCGATTTGACTTTTTATCCACTGAAAGAAGACGTTATCGCCAACGCGGGTAAACAGATTTTCAATAAATTGGACAACCTTATCACCCTGACAATTCCGCTCGCGGATCCGGTAGGCTCCCCTTTCACGACGCTGGACGGTGTGCTGGTCAGCAATCAGGGGTGGGGCAAAGCGCACCCGGGCAAAGCAATCGCCTTTGCAACGCCGGTAACCTATACAAAAGCCACGCCTTTGCCTGCAGTCGATGCTGGCGCAAGTACCACATCGGCCGCTAAAAATACCCCCACCTCCGACCTATCGACGCTCGCTTTTGCACTTATATCCGCCCTCATTGGCGGCCTCATCCTGAATTTGATGCCGTGCGTATTTCCGGTTCTGGGAATCAAGGTGATGAGCTTTGTGAAACATGCACATGGCGAGCACAAACGCCTGAAAAAACAAGGGCTGGCATTTCTGGGTGGGGTGATTATTTCATTCTGGTTAATGGCCGGATTGATAATCTCACTGCGGGCAGCCGGAGAATCCATCGGCTGGGGCTTTCAGTTGCAGTCCCCGGTCTTCGTGACCTTACTGGCGATATTGTTTTTGCTTATGGCGCTAAATTTAATTGGCGTGTTCGAGTTTGGCATGCGCTTGCAGTCTGTGGCCGGCAGCATTCAGGTACCGCGTAACCGCAACAATCTTCTGGACGCATTTTTGTCGGGGGTGCTGGCTACCATCATTGCTACGCCATGCACGGCACCTTTTATGGGTGCCGCGATAGGCTATACCCTCTCCCAGCCCGCGCAAATTTCGCTACTGGTTTTCACCGCCGTGGCGCTGGGCATGGCAGCACCAATAGTGATGTTGTCGATGTTTCCCGGATGGTTGCGGCATTTGCCAAAGCCCGGTATCTGGATGGACACATTCAAGCAATTCATGGCTTTCCCTTTATTGGCGACCGTTGCCTGGCTGGCTTGGGTGCTGGGCTCTCAGCAAGGCAACAACGGCATTGGCCTGCTCTTGTTTGGTTTGATCCTCGTTGCGCTTGGCGCATGGCTTTATGGCCATTGGCAAGCTAAAAATCCAATTCGCGCCATAGTGGCGGCTGCGGCGCTGCTGCTGATCGGCGCGACCATCGCCTGGCCTGCGGCCGCCCCGGATCGGCGTGGGACTGGCGCCGGGGCAAGTGCGGCCGCGGACGATTGGAGCCCGTTTTCCCAACAAAAAATCGCCGAGCTTCGCGGACAAGGTCGCGCGGTGTTTGTCGATTTCACCGCGACTTGGTGTATCACCTGCCAGGTAAATAAGCGTATCGCCCTAAATCATAAAGACGTGTTGACGCGTTTTTCGGAACTTAATATTGTTCGCATACGCGCGGATTGGACGGTCCAGGACCCCGCCATCACTGCGGCGCTCGCAGAGTTCGGTCGCAACGGTGTCCCGCTCTATGTTTACTACCCTGCGAATGAGCAGCCCAGAATTCTCCCGGAGATTTTAACGCCAGCTATCGTGCTGGCTGCGCTCGGTCCGGCAAGCGTCGATTTAAACGGGAAATAGCGCCGGTCTGCCGCGCTCGTGGATACCCGGCCCGATAAATTGGCGCTATGATAAGTGCTATCGCAACGCTGGATGTTGTTATTCATTAAATAAAGCATTCGAAATCCGGGAGTTTCGCCACGCCAGTCAAGTTTCGAAGGACGGCGGTTATGGAAGTCCTGTTCTCATTCGCTGCAGAAGAATTCAGGTGTTGATTCGGCCAAACTGCCCACTTGTGGCCGCGTTTTGTCTTTTATCATGCATTGTTTATTCCAATACTGTTAGAAAATTGTGATTACTAGGTCGTTACCAGTGTTGCCGTTTAGCGTACTAATAACACTAGTCGCGCTGACCTTCTGGCTAAATCAATTCGTACAGGCACCCAGTGCACGTGCGTCGGGCAATACTCGACACGATCCTGATTTGGTGGTCGAAAACTTCACGGCACAAGCGCTCGGCATTACGGGCGAAGTGCAATATACGGTCAAGGCGGCGAAAATGTTGCATTTTCCGGATGACGATTCTTCCCTGCTGGAAACGGTGGTTTTCACCGCTCTTCAAGCAGCCATGCCACCAGTCGTCGCGCAAGCGCCGCGCGGCCGGCTGGTCGCAGGTGCCGATGAGGTTATTATGGAGGGCGGTGTGATAGTCACCTCTGAGAAAACGGATAAATACCAGCCATTCAAGTTATCGACGCCCGTACTGAATATTTTTCCCGACAAAAATCTTGCGCGTTCCACCGAAGGCGTGCAGGTTGAAATCCCCGGCGGCCAGCTGACGGCCCGCAAGATGGAATTTAATAGTTTGACGAGGCGCATGGTATTGGAACGGGGGCTCGCCACTTATCAACAACCAAAAAGGAATCCTCCTTGAGCAATTTCACCAAACGAAAGCAGCGCTGCCTGTGGATGTTGCTGGTGGCCATTGGACTTTCATTTGCCAACTTGACAAACGCCGAACAGGCGGATCGTAATAAACCAATCAACATTGAGTTTGACGTCGCCACCCTTGACCAAAACAAGCGAGTGCGGACACTGGAAGGCAATGTTGTCCTCACCCAGGGCACCATGCGTTTTGCTGCCGAACGCATGGTGGTCAGGGAAGACGATGCAGGTGCTGTCACGGCCGAGGCCTTTGGTGGATCCAAAGGTCAGATTGCATTCAGGCAAAAACGTGAAGGCTCTGCTGAATTTATGGAAGGTTTTGCTGATCGCGCTGAATTCGACGACAAGGCCGACACGCTGAAACTTCTGTCCCGTGCGAGGCTAAAGAGTGGCAATGATGAATTAAAGGGAGAGTACATTTATTACAATTCAGCTACCGAGGTAATGCAGGCACGCAATAGTATTCCGGATGCAAAAGCTTCCAGCACCCCGGCAGTGGGTTCCAGCCGTCCCAGCATAACCATCCAGCCAAAAATTTCGGACGATAAATCCAGATCGTCAACACCCGCCAAAATCAACTAGACGCGTGATTGCCTCCATAAATTCCCGATGAATCAGCCCGTCGAATCACCAGTCGCCACGACGAACGTGCTGGTCCAAAAAAGCGTTTTACGCGTCGATGGCCTGCGCAAGTCTTATCGTAAGCGCACGGTAGTGAGCGATGTGTCTTTCTCGGTGGAAAGTGGTGAAGTGGTCGGTCTGTTGGGTCCAAACGGCGCCGGCAAGACAACTTGCTTTTACATGATTGTTGGACTGGTACCGCTCGACGGTGGACGGATTTTTCTCGATGGCAACGACTTATCACGCCTGCCGATTTTTCGCCGGTCGCGGCTGGGGCTCTCTTACTTGCCGCAAGAGGCGTCAATTTTCCGAAAACTTACGGTGGCAGAAAATATTCAGGCGGTGCTGGAATTACGCGATTTGACAGCCGAAGAAATTGAATCCAAACGCGAAGCTTTACTCGACGAATTGCATATCGTGCATTTACGAAACAGCCCGGCGATCAGCCTTTCCGGGGGAGAACGGCGGCGCGTCGAAATTGCGCGGGCGCTGGCGGTTGAACCACGTTTTATCTTGCTCGATGAGCCATTCGCCGGTGTCGACCCCATCGCTGTGATTGATATTCAGGAAATCATCAAATTCCTTAAAAATCGCGGCATCGGTGTACTAATCACAGACCACAATGTGCGTGAAACGCTTGGCATTTGCGATCACGCATACATCATTAATCAAGGCTCTGTACTCGCCTTCGGGAAACCGGAAGAAATCATCCATAATGAAGCGGTACGCAGAGTTTACCTAGGAGAAAATTTCCGCCTTTAACGTTACATTAGCAACGGCGGCATCAGCTCTCCCATGAAGCAAAGTCTCCAACTCAAGCTTTCGCAGCATCTGACATTGACACCGCAGTTACAGTTGTCAATCAAGTTGCTGCAGCTTTCAACCGTCGACTTAAATCAGGAACTGGAGCGCTATTTGCTCGAAAATCCACTGCTTGAAAGAGTGGATTCGAGCGGCGAAGCCGTCGAACTCCCGGCAAATTATTTAAATGGCGGCGATTACAGCCAAGCCCAATCGAGCGACGCCACGGCGCCCGCGTCAGCGGACAACGCGGCCGGCGAAGCCGAGGATCGTGGCGAACAGTCTTTTGATACCGGGATCGATGACGGCACCAATTATGCCGCCGCGTCGCGCCGCAGCGATGATGATGAGGATGGCGAATATTTGCAAGTTGCTGCTGCCGAGCCAACGCTGCAAGAGAGCCTAATAAATCAGCTCACACTGATGTCATTGCCGGAGCGTGAGAAGCGCCTTGCGATGATTCTGGTCGCTCACTTGGATGAGGACGGCTACTTTACCCACAATATGGATGACCTGTGTGCGATGATTGCCGAGCACATGGAGGTCGAGCCAGACGATTTGCAAATCGCGTTGCGGCGCATACAGGCGCTCGAGCCCACTGGCGTGGCCGCACGCTCGCTGTCGGAGTGCCTTGCCTTGCAACTGCGGGCATTGCCGCGTGACACACCGCAGCTCGACCGCGCGCTGCAGGTTGTCAACCAGCACTTGGAAGTGTTGGCGGCACGCGACTTCGTTAAGCTAAAGCGCTTGTTGCGCTGCGATGATCAGGAAGTAAAGCTGGTACGCGAGTTGATTGTGTCGCTTGACCCAAAGCCCAGCCGCAATTTCGGTCAAGGGGAAATTCGCTATGTCGTTGCCGATGTCGTCGTTAAAAAGATCGGCGGAAAGTGGGCGGCGCAGCTTAATTCCGAGGCCATGCCTAAACTGCGCGTCAACAAATTGTATGCGGATTTGTTGCACAAAAGCCGCGATCGCGATGGAAAAAATCTCTCGGGGCAATTGCAGGAAGCGCGCTGGCTGATCAAAAACGTGCAGCAGCGGTTTGACACCATATTGCGTGTAACACAAGCCATTGTTGAACGTCAGCGCCATTTCTTTGATCACGGCGAAGTCGCAATGCGACCGCTGGTACTGCGCGAAATAGCGGACCAGGTTGGATTGCATGAGTCGACCATTTCTCGGGTGACTACACAGAAGTACATGCTTACACCTCGTGGCATTTATGAATTAAAGTATTTTTTCGGATCGAGCGTGGCAACGGACGTCGGTGGTGCCTGCTCGTCCACGGCGATACGCGCCCTAATCAAGCAATTAGTTCACGCAGAAGACATAAAAAAACCACTGTCAGATCATCGAATTTCGGATATTCTGGGACAGCAGGGAATAGTGGTCGCCAGGCGCACGGTGGCAAAATATCGCGAAGCGATGCAGATTCAACCAGCAAGTTTGCGTAAGTTTTTCAGCAACAACGTTTCATAATGGTTGTTGTGGTTTTGCGTAATGCCGTGGCTTATCTGTAATGAAGTTGTCGTTCAGATGCGCAGCTGGTAATGATGTCTTTTAGGTTGTTAACTTGTATAGATTGCCTGTCGTCACTTTTTAAAGGCGTTGGCAATTCCAGAAAGGAGATTGGCAAATGAATTTGAATATGACCGGCCATCACCTCGAAATCACGCCGTCCATACGTGATTACGTTTCCGCCAAGATGATCCGCATCAACCGACACTTCGATCATGTGATCGACGTAAACATGATTCTAAGCGTAGAAAAGCTGTGCCAAAAAATCGAAGCCAACGTGCACCTTTCCGGCAAGGACATCTTTGTCGAAAGTGAAAATCCAGACATGTACGCTGCCATCGACCTTCTGGTTGACAAGCTTGATCGGCAAATCATCAAACATAAGGAAAAAGTTAAAAATAAACACGATATCGCGGCGTTGAAACGCATCCCGTCTGAACCAGAATGAGCCGAGGCGACCGGCTTCTTGCCGGTCGCCTTATCACGCCGCCGGCATTTTTGTAGTTTGTGTTTTGACAAACCCACCTTCCTGCCCCCATCACTGTGGCCAAGAAAAAGCGTTATCCTGATTGCCCTTTCCCGCGTATCGGCAACCATCCCTATTTCCAGCCATGCCGGCTTGAATCCCGTCCGTAACCCCTATCCCGTCCCATGAATTTGATTAGCAAAACGCTTGTCACCGCGCGCGTCGCGCTCGATGTAGATCTCACCAGCAAAAAGCGGCTGTTCGAGCAAATCGGCTTGATGTTCGAGAATGAAAATCGCATCGCCCGCGCCAGCGTGTTTGATGCGCTATTTGCCCGCGAAAAACTTGGCTCGACCGGATTGGGTTTTCAAGTTGCCATACCTCATGGACGCATTAAAAACTTACGTGATACCGTGGCGGCATTCGTGCGCGCAAAGGACGGCATCCCGTTTGAATCGCCCGATGGCGAACCGGTGCGCCTGGTGTTTGCGATGCTGGTTCCTGAACACGCCACAGAGCAACATCTGAATATGCTCTCAGAGCTCGCACAAATGTTTAGCGATGCTCAGTTGCGGGATTCTCTGCTGCACGAATCGGATCCTGCCACCATCCATAAATTGCTCACCGAATGGTCGCCATATGCCGCGATTAAGCGTACAGCAGCTATTTGACGACCGGCGCGAAAAGCTGCAACTGACCTGGATCGGCGGTCAGAAGGGCGCGTCGCGAGAACTGACCCACGAGGCACTCAACCGTCCCGGCGTTGGGCTGGTAGGACATCTGAACCTCACTCATCCGATCCTGATGCAGGCTCTCGGATCCAGTGACCTCGAATATCTTGCCAATCAGGCGGCCGATGCACGTGGCGTGAGCCTCAATGCATTGTGCACTGGCGAAACGCTTTGCATTTTTTTGTGCGACGGCGCGGATGCGCCCGACTTTCTGATCGATGCGTGTGATCAATATGCGACACCATTGTTCCTTTCACAAAAACAAAGCCGTGTATTCGTTAATTTGCTCAGACCCTATCTTCAGCGCGAGCTGTCGGAAATCACCTCCAGCCACGGCGTGTTTCTCGATGTTCTTGGTTTCGGCACGCTGATCACCGGTAACTCGCAAATCGGCAAGAGTGAATTGGCACTGGAGTTGATTTCGCGCGGGGCTGGCTTGGTCGCTGACGACGCCGTGGAGCTCTATCAGGTTGGGCCCGAAACAATTCAAGGGCGTTGCCCTGCGCTATTGCGTGACTTCCTCGAGGTCCGCGGGATTGGCGTGCTCAATATCAAAGCTATTTTTGGTGAAACTGCTGTCCGCCCGCGCAAAATTCTGCGGCTCATAGTTCATCTTGAACGTCCGACCAATGAATATTTTCAGGACCTGGATCGATTACAGACCAAGTCAAGTGCCACCGCAATTCTTGGTGTGGAAATCCCGACAGTTACCCTGGCAGTGGTGGCGGGACGCAACCTCGCCGTGTTGGTCGAGGCGGCCGTTCGCCACTACATTCTGCAGACGCGCGGATACGATTCCACAAAAGATTTCCTTGACCGCCACGATGAGGCAATGCGAGAGCAATCTGACGGCATTGCCAGAGAGCAGACCCCGGCCAGCTATACTGAAACTGCCGCATTTCGCGCTTATGGAACAGAATAAAGATGCGACCCACGCCAGATAATGCGGCGTTTTTTATTCGCCTATCATGCAACTGCTCCTGGTAAGCGGGTTGTCGGGGTCGGGCAAAAGCGTGGCGTTGAAAGCGCTCGAAGACAACGGCTATTTTGCGGTTGACAACTTGCCTGCGAGCCTGATTTCCCCGCTGATCGATTCAATAAAGGCAACCAGCGCCAAGGTTGCGATCAGCATCGACGCGCGTACCGGTGAGACACTTGCGACCTTACCAGACACGATCGAACAATTGAATGACGACGGCATTGACTGTCGGGTAATTTTCCTGGAAGCAAACAACGAAGCGCTGGCACGAAGATTTTCCGAAACCCGGCGGCCCCACCCGCTGGCGGATAAAGTTCCCGGAGGCGTGATCGCCTGCATTATGGAAGAACGTCGTATGCTGGCCGATATTTCCGTTCTCGGCCATCGGATGGACACATCCGATGTGAGTCCAAATGCATTGCGCGGATGGATTAAGGATTTGCTCAAGGTAGATCGCCATCGCATCGCGCTGGCCTTCCAGTCGTTTGGATTCAAACACGGCATTCCACTCGACGCCGATCTGGTATTCGATGCACGGTTCCTGCCGAATCCGTATTACGATCCGCTGTTGAGGCCGCTGACGGGTAAGGATGAGCCGGTAAAAGCTTTTTTGCAGGCTGATTTGAACGTCGGCCACCTTATCGACGACATAACATCATTCCTGATTCGCTGGCTGCCCTCGTACATGGGAGACAATCGCGCCGCGCTCACCATTGCCATCGGCTGCACCGGCGGACAACATCGCTCGGTGTATATCGTAGAAGAACTGGCGCAGCGTTTTGGCTCCGACCAGCAAGTGTTGATTCGCCACCGCGACCTGAAGTGATGCTGATAGTCAAGCTGGGTCTGTCGTGATCAAATCAGTATTCGCCAACGTCACCGGCGCAGCGCTTAGCGCATTGTCATCAAAGCTTGAGTCTCCGGGCGGCTTGCCGATATTCCCGCTGGGGGCGGTACTGTTTCCGGGCGGCACCATGGCGCTGAAAATTTTTGAACAGCGTTACCTCGAAATGGCGAAAACCTGCCTGAAGACCGGGGCACCGTTTGGTATATCTCTTATTCGTGAGGGCGTGGAGGTGGGGCAACCCGCCGTGCCCGAATCCATCGGCACCGTCGCTCACGTCTCTGACTGGGACATGCAAAACTTGGGCGTCCTGCAACTGCGCGTGAAAGGTGCAGGACGTTTCAAATTACGATCAACGTCAGTCTCTGAAAGCGGCCTCATCATGGGCCAAATCTCGATGCTACCTGACGAGTTGCATATTGATTGCCCGGAGCATGCTGCTTGCGCGAAATTTCTGCGCAGGGTATACGGGCAGGCCGGGTCGGTTGTTGCCGACCCGCATTGTTTCGACCATGCCGCATGGGTTGGTTATCGGGTGGCCGAAATATTACCCTTCAGCAGCGTTATCAATCAGAAATTACTTGAGCTCACCGACGCGCGCATACGTCTGGAAATACTGCATCGATTTCTCACCGATCAAGCATTGATGGGGTGAATAACCCTTACCGAATTAAGGATGCGTTTCACCGGAGCGGGGATCGCGGCGGCTATTGCATCATCGAGCGTCAGCCACATCAGGCCAGGCTCGGTCGCGCGCAACGGAAATTTAGAGGGGACGATCTCTAGCGGAAATATTGCCAGCGAAAAGTGCGTGAAGCCGTGATTGAACCGCGGCAATTCGCGCATTGTGTGGCATTCAAGATGGTAGCGAAGCTGCAGCGCTTTTGAAATATTGGCCTCCAGTGGCAATTCCGGCAAGCTCCACAACCCGCCCCAAATGCCGGTGGGTCCGCGTTTTTCCAGCAACACTTTTCCCGAATAAATTATTACCAGCATCCGTGTCTGTCGATGTGGTGTTTTCTGTTTGCTGGTTTTTTCAGGTAATTCTTCTACGCGACCTTGGGCTAGCGCGATGCAGCTGCCTTGCACTGGGCAAAGCAAGCAGGCAGGCGCCGTTCGCTTACAAATTGTGGCCCCCAAATCCATCAGACCCTGCGTGTAGGATTCGATGTCCACACGCGGCAGATGGGTCTCAGCAAATGACCACAGCCGGTCTTCCACGGCTTTGGTTTTGATATTTCCCTCAACGGAAAAATGGCGCGCGAACACCCGTTTCACATTGCCATCGAGAATCGACCTTTTTTCCGAAAAGGCAAACGCGCTAATTGCACCCGCCGTTGATCGGCCGATTCCGGACAAGGCATGAATTGCATCAAATTGCTTCGGAAAAATCCCGCCATGATGTGACACGATTTGTTGTGCGCCACGATGGAGATTTCGGGCCCGTGCGTAGTAGCCCAGACCTGCCCAGAACGGCATTACGTCGTCGAGCGAGGCTGCTGCCAATGAGGCGATGTCCGGGAAACGCGAAAGAAAACGTCGGTAGTAGGGAATGACGGCGGTCACTTGCGTCTGCTGCAGCATTACTTCAGACAGCCAGATCCGGTACGGGTCGCGGGTGTTTTGCCAAGGCAAATCGTGGCGTCCCTGGCGTTTTTGCCAAGCGCTAATTTTTTTTGCGAATGCGCTCATCACTTACCGCAATAACTTTTCCGCGCGATGGTTGCACCTGATGTACCAGCGGCGAGCCACGTTGCGGCGGACTTCATATTATAGATAAGCGGTACTGTAATCATCCAATCCTTCAGCATCTCGACTACCCTGCCAAATTGGCGGTCACGCTACCTTTTTCTCCGTGCACCGGACAATAAACGGCGACCCGCAGTTGCCGTTGCAAAGTCGTTTCAATTGCCGCCAGGAAGAGTGCCCACAGAAAACGGCTAACGACGCCATTGAACTGCGTTCCCGGGCCGCACGCATTGATGGTCTTGCCCGAATATGGCCGAAGATGGCTATGAACAAACGGCCCGCAAGATTGCGAGTCGTTTCTATTTGGAGCGGGCGAACGGAATCGAACCGTCAGCTCTAGCTTGGGAAGCTAGGGTATTACCACTATACGACGCCCGCGAATGGATCCCTGCGCGCAATTGTAATCGCATTTGGTTATGCGATAAAGCGTAAGCGCGCGGAACGGTCAATTTGCGAAAAAAATCTGTAATCTTTTTTAAGGTTCGCGTCATTTTTCGCCGTAACCAATATGCGATTGCACAGCTTTTAACAAAAAAATTGGATTTTGCCGACGAAAATTGCATCCGCATTTTGAAAACATACTCGATCCTCGCCTACGCAAGGATTATTGGACACCACCTAACCAAGAAGGGAACATCAATGCAAAAACATCACCGCCGAAACCAGCGATTTCAATATCAGCACCAAGTTGCTGATAACCCGGCGGCATTACCAACATTGAAGGCAGCGCCGGCGGCCGATTGACGCCCTGGGCGGTCATTGGTGGCTATGGCACCAAAGAACAGATGGGCGTCAACGCATTTTTATCAAAGTGCGCGCGCAGGGCTATCAACTCCGTCCCGGGGTGCGCTGGTCGGACCTTATGATCGCGGCGAGGCGTCGCTTGCACAACAAAAAGTCGACACGCAACAAGTAGCAGCCTGTTTGGCATCGGCAAAGGCTGTAAATTTGCCCAAAGCATCGCCGGCGTAAAAGCGACGCTGGCTGGCGACGCGGTGCTGGAACAAAATTCCTGGCTGCCGCAAATCGCGGTCGGCTTTGTGCGATTTTTAGCGAAATTAAAAATCAAACACCAGCAAAGGCGCGGCATACAAAACATTTTTGCTCCAAACGCCGCGCCAGTGGACCACTTTGGTTGTTTGGTTCAAATTCTATTCCTATTCGCCTAAGCCATTCGCACTGTCCGGCTGCCATTTAAGCCCACCGTGTGTTCACTGGTCGCAACGGCCGTCAACATCTTGCATCAACAACTAGACTGAGCCCACAATTCCAGCCAAGCGGCCAAACCAACCTGACGCGAGAACACCATGAACCCACTTTCATTTCTTACCGCACCAGTCACTAACATCACCAGAGCCTTCACCTATCCATTTAAAATGATCTTCGTAGTCGGCATTTGCGCGATGGTTAATTACCTGACTTCGCCTGGCGCATGGTGGGTGCAGTGGGTGGCGTTTGGCATGGGCATCGGTTTGATAGCGGTGTGGGCACGGGCATTCAAAACCCTTGTCGCGACCATCGGCATTGCCACGATTGTCTACTTTGGGTTTCGCTGGTGGAAAAATCGGCACGAGCCCAATGCCGTTGCTCGCACCCTTGCCGAAGTGAAACCGTTCGCGCATAAAGCAACCGCCTGACGGGCAGCGGCCATTTGTCTTTACGTATATTACCCCCCAACATGAACCCCACCGTCATGTCTCAAACTGCACGCGACAAGGCCGAACAACAACTCAAACATCTAACCGAGACGGCGCATTTTCATCCTCTTGAAGGAATACACTTTTTCCGTCGCTGGCCGCGCAGCTTTTTGCGCAACCTGATTTACACGCTTGTCTTTAACCTGATGTTCGCGATAGCGTTTACCTTGTTGGCTTACGTGTTTGACAGAAAGATCGGCCTCGCCCAATTCCCGGCGATTTTCGGCTGGAACGTCGCAATTTCCAATGTTATTGGTTTTGCTTTTTGGGCGGTGTTTTCCGCTCTGGGGCCGGTGATGCGGCGCGTCAATGGCCAGTCATTTTGGGTCATCGGGTTGTTTTACGCGATAGTTGGTACCGGCATCGTGACCGGGTCAATGTGGGGCTTTGCGCTCGTGACCGGCCAAAGAAGCATGCTGGAGTGGATAGGTTCACGTGAACAATTTTTTACCAGCTTTGTCATCTCTCTGGTGATCTCGCTCTTTATATCGATCCTGTGGAAGCGCCGTGCTGATGAACTTACTGCAATGATTGCGCTCGCCGAAGAGCAGGAGCGCGTGGTGACCGCAGAACGTGCCACAGCCGAAGCGAACTTGCGTGCTTTGCAAGCACAGATAGAGCCGCATTTTCTCTTCAACACCCTGGCCAACGTCACCAGTCTGATTCAGAACCAGCCGGAAGATGCCAAACGCATGCTCGAAGACTTCATCGCTTACCTGCGCGCGACGCTCGCCTCGACCCGCAGTGTGCACGCTTCGCTCGGCGGTGAGTTTGAAATGATGCAATCGTTTCTATCGATCCTGAAAATTCGCATGGGTGAGCGATTGCAGGCTCACCTCGATTTGCCGCGTGAACTGCAAAGCGCAATGGTGCCGCCGATGCTCCTGCAACCGCTGATCGAAAACGCCATTAAGCACGGGCTTGAACCGAAGGTGGAAGGAGGCAGCCTCACCCTCAACGCCGAGCGCAGGGGCGAAAGCCTGCGGATTTCCATTGTCGATACTGGTTTAGGCTTTAGCGACAAGCCATCAAACGGGATCGGCTTAAAAAATGTACGGGAACGGATTGAAAAACTTTACGGCGCAAGTGGCGGTGTTTTGATTGAAGAAAATCAGCCGAGCGGTACGCGGATTATTGTGACGATTCCGTACACCGAAATATGATGAAACAAGCTGACTGGCCAGGGTCTCGTGGCGTTAGTGCGCCAAACGCGTTGCCGGCGTTAAAATTTTGTTTGAATTTTACGTGCCGCCAGAGGTGCGACCCAGCAGCGGCTACCTTCCCGCTTTCGAAAACAGGGATTCGCGTCCCATAGGGCGCAACGGTGAAAGCCCAAGGCCGAGCGGAAGCGCTAGTGACCGGCGTAATTACCAAAAATACCCTAAATGACAACCCATCCCACCGCAATCATCGCTGATGACGAACAACATCTTGCCAGCTTCCTCCACGACCGCCTCGTTATGTTCTGGCCGGAGCTAAGCATTGTTGGCATCGCCAAGAATGGGCGCGAAGCGATGCGACTGATAGATGATGAAGGACCGACTATCGTGTTTCTTGACATCCGCATGCCGGGTCTCACCGGGCTGGAAGTTGCATCGCGGCTTGACCCGAAAACCCACGTCGTATTTGTTACCGCTTACGACCAATATGCGGTCGAAGCATTTGACAGGCAAGCTGCCGATTATCTGCTGAAGCCGGTAACCGATGATCGCCTTAAACGTACCATTGCGCGGCTCCGGCAAAAAATTGCCGGGGTCGAATCGCCGGCCGATGTGGCAGGTATTCTGAAGCAGCTGGCAACCATTCTGCCAGCCAATAAAATTTCCCATCTGCGCTGGATCCGCGCGTCGGTGGGCGAGACGGTACGGCAAATTCCGGTCGACGAAGTTTTTTATTTTCAGGCGCAGGATAAATATGTGAGCGTCTACACCAAGGAAGGCGAGTCGCTGATCCGCACGCCGCTTGCCGAGCTGCAAGCCGGGCTCAACCCGCAAGAATTCTGGCAAATTCACCGCTCGACCATCGTTAACGTGAACCGCATTGCCGCCACCACGCGCGACTTGATGGGCAAGACGCAAATAAAATTAAAAGACAGCAAAGTCGAGCTGCAAGTCAGCCGTGCATATGCACATTTGTTCAAGCAGATGTAGTCATTTCAGCTACCTCTCCTTACGGCAGGTGTAATTTGCGAATTTGTCCCAAAAGTAGCCGCCATTTGCCGGTCGTGCCAACGTGACAGTAACAAAACCGCGGAAATTGCGCCAATCAACGCGAAAAGCATATCAGATTGCGTATCCCAAATATCACCTTGTGTGCCGAGAAATTCGTCCGCGCCCTTTCCCATGATTAATGCGCTCCACCATTCGATCAACTCATAGAGAGCCGAAATGGCAAGGCAAATCGCAACCGACAAAAACGCCAGCAAACCGCGACGCGTGATCGCAAATTTGCGCATCAGTAATTCACGCGCAACCATTGCAGGGACGAATCCTTGCGCGAAATGGCCAATCTTGTCGTAATTGTTCCGGGTAAATCCGAACCATTCCTGCATCCAGAAACCGAGTGGTACGCGCGCATAGGTGTAGGCACCACCGAGCATCAGGATCAGGCCATGAACCAGGATCAACCAATACACCATATTGGTGAATGCGAACATATTGCGCGTCCGCCACAACAGTGCCAGCGCCACCAGACTGGGTGCGACCTCCATCCACCAGGTAGCGCGGTCAAAGGGTGCCCAACCCGACCACACCAAGCCGAAGAGCCAGACAACGCTCAAGATAGTTAGGGCCAAGGGCGGCAGCGGTGATACGTTGGGTGTCATCGGCGATTTTTTCTTGAATGACGCAAATGGTTGCGCGCCCGCTGCGTGCTACACTTTTTACTCATTCGTGCAAACGTAACTTGGGACAGTCATGTTAACGCTTCAAATCAATGGCGAGCGAAAACAATTTGCAGCCGACATCGACGTTGCCGCGTTAATAGCGACAATGGCGTTGGCAGGCAAACGATTTGCGATTGAGTTGAACGGCGAGATTGTGCCCAAGAGTTGCCACGCGATTACGCGCTTGCGTGACGGTGACAAGCTTGAAATAGTAGTTGCGGTGGGTGGCGGCTGATGACTGCGCGCTCAGTTCAGGCTGACGCATTCATAGTCGCGGGCCGCACCTACCGCTCGCGTTTGCTGGTGGGTACCGGTAAATATCGCGATTTCGCCGAGACACGCGCTGCCATTGACGCCGCAAATTCCGAAATCATTACCGTGGCAATCCGTCGCGTAAACATCGGCCAGAATCGCGACGAACCTAATTTGCTGGAGCTATTACCGCCTTCACAATTTACCATCCTACCCAACACGGCCGGATGCTACAACGCTTCCGAGGCAGTGCGCACGTTACGTTTGGCGCGCGAGCTGCTCGATGGCCACGCCTTGGTGAAACTCGAGGTGCTGAGTGACGACGCAACGCTTTTCCCCAACATGCCCGAGACCATTATCGCGGCGAAGGAACTGGTAGCCGACGGTTTTCAGGTGATGGTGTACTGCTCTGATGACCCGATTCAGGCAAAGATGCTGGAGGAAATCGGCTGCGTCGCCGTGATGCCGCTGGCATCTTTGATCGGCTCGGGCATGGGCATATTAAATCCGTGGAATCTGCAAATCATCATCGACCGTGCGCGGGTCCCCGTGTTGGTGGATGCCGGCATCGGTACCGCTAGTGACGCGGCCATTGCGATGGAACTTGGTTGTGACGGCGTATTGATGAACACGGCCATTGCCAAAGCGGCTAATCCTGTACTGATGGCAAGCGCGATGAAAAAAGCGGTAGAAGCTGGACGTGAAGCATTTCTTGCCGGCCGTATGCCGAAAAAAATTTATCAGGCTTCGCCAAGCTCTCCTGCAAATGGGCTCATCGGGTAGCAATAAAAGGTCGCCCATCAGGTTACTTTTTTTCCAAATGGCGCTCAATTCTGCTAAAACCGAATGCGAATTCCAAACGAAAAGACATCTCCGTCCAAATCAGGATTCGCGAAATTGTTGCTATTCAGATTACGGTAACGCTCGACACCAAATCGAAAGCCCAGACTGCGATTGAAATCGTATTGCACTCCCAGCCCGACTCTGGCGACTGAGGTATACGACCCGGCGTTGCTGCCAAGTAATTCAATGGGGGCTGCACCACCGAAGACGCTTGATGCCCGTACCCGCGCCAAGCCCGCATTGCCCGTGACCGCAAACCGCTCGAAAATTGGCAGCGTACCTATCAGATCAAGGCTGTAGCTGCTAGATCGCTGCGCGGACTGCGAGGGCTCAAATAACAGTCTTTGCCTGTTCCAACGCGTCGCATCGTCGTGCCGCAGGGCTTGCCCAACGAGCGCAATGTGTGGCACCAGATTCGATGAAAAAATATAGCCGAATTTCACGTCGCTCGCACCATTCTCCGACGCACTAACGGCGCTGAAAAACCGTGGCCCAAACAACAGGTTATTGGCGTCTGCAGGCAGGGTGGCGCTCACCGCGTTAAGTGGCAGGCCGCCGAAATACTGTGCATGCGCGGGAATGCAAAGCGTGGTGGTTAATATACTGAATAAAATTATGGTCATTATTCGCATGGTTTTAGCTTTGCCTTAATCGTTAACCGATAATTTACCAATAGGTTTGCCGAATCCACACAATAAAGCTGCCACAAGAGTCTGTCAAATAGGCAAGTTCGACGGCCATTGAGTCAATGATGGATTAACGCGTATTTAACGGCGAAGCAGCAATCCCTTGAGGTAATCGCCTTCCGGAAAATGCAGCGCCACCGGGTGATCTGCGCCGGGGCCCAGACGCTGCACTATCTGCGCGTCAATTTGTGCGTCAAGTGCCGCACCGGCAACGATTTTCTGAAACAGATCGCTACCGATGCCACCAGAGCATGAGAAGGTCATCAAATAACCGCCGGGTCTGAGCAATTTGAGGCCCAGCAGATTGATGTCTTTATAGGCACGCGCAGCTTTCTCGACATGGTGCGCGGTTGGCGCAAATTTGGGTGGATCCAGAATGACCAGATCAAACGTTTTCGCCTGGTCGCGCAATTTCCGCAAGGCCAGAAAAACATCGGCATCGAGCCACGCGGCTCGCGTTTTGTCGAGAGCATTAAGTTGCAGGTTGCGCGCCGCCATTTGCAGCGATGGCGCAGAGCTGTCAATGGATAGTACTGATCTGGCACCGCCCATAAGCGCAGCCACGCTCATGGTACCGGTGTAGCAAAAGCAGTTAAGTACGTCGGCATTCTGCGAAAGCGATTTTGTCAGCGTACGATTGTCGCGCTGATCCAGATAAAAGCCGGTCTTGTGGCCATGAACGATGTCGACGGCAATGTTCATGCCGCTTTCATCAATGATAATTTCAGTCGATGCCGCGCTGCCCGCGACCAAACCGGTGCGCGATTGCAAGCCCTCAAGTTCCCGCACCTCTGCATCCGAGCGTTCGTAAATCGTGCTGCAACCGGTTGTCTCCGTCAATAATCCGGCCAGCAATTCGCGTTGCACATCGATCCCCGCAGAGAGAAGCTGCATCACGATCACGTCGCCGTAGCGGTCGACGATCAGCCCGGGCAGGCCGTCGGACTCAGCGTGAATCAGACGGGCCGCGTTGGTCTGTGAAAAAAGATGCGAGCGTCGCGCGATCGAGGCTCTGATTTGTCGTCGGTAGAAGGCCTCATCAATCACATCGCTCTCATTAAATGACAGCACCCGTGCAATGATTTGCGAGTGCTCGCTGAACGCTGCATAGGCTAAAAAGCGTCCGTCTTCGGCTTGCACACGCACGACAGCACCGGATTGAGTGCCCGCTTCAATCGATTGCATCGCGCCGGAAAAAATCCACGGATGGCGGCGCAATAGTGATTTATCACGACCACTTTTGACGATCATTTTCTTCATGCCGCCATTGTACCGAGCAGCCGATGCCGAGACCGTATAATTTCCA
>JAYVKG010000044.1:0-10681 GCA_043768625.1 Betaproteobacteria bacterium | reverse complement strand
AAAATGAAAGCGCGAGCCACGCGCCGTGCTTGGCTGATTTCAACACTACCTTGCGGGTCGAGAGTGCGGCCGAATCTAGGCGCATTTGTGCAATGCGATCGCCTTCGATGGTGCGTTCAATCCACAGAAATATTTCGGTGTACACCGTTTGGGGGCAGGCATAGCCGCACCAAAGCCTCCCCGCCACGGCGGTGAACAGAAACAGCGAGTACGCCGATATCAACAACAGGACGGCGAGATAAATAAAATCCTGCGGCCAGAAAACGATGCCGAATATATAAAATTTGCGTGCGCCCAGGTCGAACAGCACGGCCTGCCTGCCGTTCCAGGACAGCCACGGTGAAAGGTAGAAAGCCAACTGGGTAATGAACACCAGGGACCAGCGCCATTTTGCAAACCATCCGCTGACCGCGCGCGGATAGATTTTTTTACGCACCTCAAATAGCGCCTGCTCCTGGTCGTCCGGCAGCGCCTGCGCAGGGTGGATGGAGATGACTTTGGAGGTGGAGGAGGTCAAACGGCGGCCTTACGTCGCAGGTACCGGGTTGGCGCTTGGTGCCGGCACGGCTGCGGGCATCCCCCCGCCCAGGCTATACACGTAAGCCGCCAGCAGGCGAATCTTGGCGGGACCAAGAATGTCCTTGTGTGCCGGCATGGCGCTCAATCCCGGCGTGAGTTGATTAATTCCTCTCCCTGCGTTGATGGTATGGGCGATCTCTTCGGCAGAACTGCCGTACAGCCAAATGTCGTCGGCGAGGTTGGGCGCACCTATTTGCTGGTTGCCTTTGCCATCGCCACCATGGCACGCGGCGCAGATCACGAATTTGGGTTTGGCCGCAGCCGCCAGGGCAGGATCGTGCTTCAATCCCGATAACGAGCGCACGTATTGCGCCATTTCTTTTACACCTTGTTCGCCACCGATCGCGGCACCGAGCGCCGGCATGACGCCATTGCGACCATTGGCAATACTGGTTTCGATCGACGCTGGATCACCGCCATAAAGCCAATCCTTGTCGCGCAGATTGGGGAATCCCTTGCCACCACCGGCATCAGAGCCATGGCACTGCGCGCATGAATTCAGGAACAGCCGCTGACCTATGGCGTTGGCTGATGAATCCTTGGACAGTGTGACGATGTCAGTTTGCAGATATTTGTCAAACAGCGGCCCGAACTCGGCATTGGCCTGTTTGATTTCCGCCTCATATTCGCCGGTCGATGTCCAGTTAAACGACCCTGCATAATTGCCGAGGCCTGGATAGACCACCAGATAGCCCAGCGAAAATACGATGGTGATGTAGAACAGCCACATCCACCAGCGCGGCATGGGATTATTGTATTCCGTAAGATCATCATCCCAGACGTGGCCGTGTAGCTCGGCCTTTTGTCCTTTGGGAGGGCGCGCCTTGCTTTGTACCCACAGCAGCACGCCACAGCCCAGGATGCTGGCAAGTGAAATGAGGGCGACATACCAGTGCCAGAAATTTGAGGTGAAGTCGCTCATGATTTGCCTCCGCTATTTTCTTCGGTGGTCTTGAGCGCGCGCGCCGCAGCGATTTCGTCCGGTAGTTCAGCGTCGGCAAATGGGAGATTGGCCGCTTCTTCGAAAGCAACACGCTGACGGCTGCTCAGCGCCCAGTAGACAATAGCGGCGAATATAACAAACGAAAGTACGGTGATGAGGATTCTAAAGTCGTTGATGTCCATGGTCATTTCACATTCTTCAGCGCGGTGCCTAGTACTTGCAGATACGCAACCAAAGCGTCCTCTTCGGTCTTGCCTTTAACATCTTCTGCGGCTTTATCGATTTCATCCCTGGTGTAGGGCACGCCGACGCGGGACAGGGCGGTCATCCGCGGTGCACGTTCGGCGGGATCGAGTGTGGTAGTGGCGAGCCACGGGTAGGCCGGCATGTTCGACTCAGGCACCAGATCACGCGGTTGGCGAAGATGCAAACGATGCCAGTCGTCACTGTAGCGGCCGCCGACGCGATGCAAATCCGGCCCGGTTCGCTTGCTGCCCCACTGAAACGGATGGTCATAGACGAATTCGCCCGCCACCGAATAATGGCCGTAGCGCTCGGTTTCGGCCCGCAACGGACGGATCATCTGCGAGTGACAGTTGTAGCATCCTTCGCGCTGGTAAATGTCGCGACCGGCCAGTTGCAGCGCCGTGTAGGGTTTCAGTCCGGCCACCGGTTCGGTGAGCGATTTCTGAAAAAACAGCGGCACAATTTCCACCAAGCCGCCGACACTCACGATCAGCACAATGAGCACCACCATCCAGCCAATGTTTTTCTCGAGGGTTTCATGTGAAAACTTCATGGCTAGGCTCCGTGTGCTGATGCAAGGGTGCCGACCGAGGCCGCAGGCAAATGTTGATTCGTGGCCGGGATCGGTGCGTCGTACGCCTTACCCATCTGCACCGTCTTGAACACGTTGTAGGCCATGATCAGCATCCCGGCGAAGAACATTGTCCCGCCGACGAGTCGAATGGTCCAATAGGGATAACTTGCCTTCACACCTTCCACGAACGTGTAGGTCAGTGTCCCGTCCGTATTCACCGCACGCCACATCAAACCCTGCATCACGCCGGCAATCCATAGCGAGGAAATATAGAGCACGATGCCGAGTGTGGCGATCCAGAAGTGCAGCGTAATCAGCCGAACGCTATACATTTCGATGCGGCCCCACAGGCGCGGGATGAGGTAATACATGGCACCGATGGTGACAAATGCCACCCAGCCAAGTGCGCCGGAATGGACGTGGCCGATGGTCCAGTCGGTGTAATGCGATAGCGCATTCACGGTTTTGATGGACATCATCGGGCCCTCGAATGTCGACATGCCATAGAACGATAGCGAGACGACGAGGAATTTCAGAATTGGATCGTCACGCAGTTTGTGCCATGCACCGGACAGGGTCATGATGCCGTTGATCATGCCGCCCCAGCTGGGTGCCAGCAGGATCAGTGAAAACACCATCCCCAGCGACTGTGCCCAATCGGGCAGCGCGGTGTAATGGAGATGATGCGGACCTGCCCACATGTAAGTGAATATCAGAGCCCAGAAATGCACCACCGAGAGGCGATACGAATACACCGGCCGGTTGGCCTGCTTGGGCACAAAGTAATACATGATGCCGAGAAATCCTGCGGTGAGAAAAAATCCCACTGCATTGTGGCCGTACCACCATTGGACCATCGCATCCTGCACCCCGGCGTAGGCCGAGTAGGATTTCCAGAAGCTGGCCGGAATTTCGGCGCTATTGACGATGTGCAACAGCGCCACGGTAAGGATGAACGCGCCAAAAAACCAGTTGGCGACATAAATATGCGGCACCTTACGCTTCATCAGGGTGCCGAAAAATACCACTGCGTACGACACCCACACCACCGCAATCAGGATGTCGATGGGCCATTCAAGTTCTGCGTATTCCTTGCTGGTATTGATACCCAGCGGCAGAGTGATCGCAGCCAGAATGATGACGACTGTCCAGCCCCAGAAGGTGAAAGCGGCGAGCCGGTCGGAAAACAGTCGCACCTGGCTGGTCCGCTGCACTACGTAGTATGAGCAGGCGAAAAGTGATGAGCCGCCGAACGCAAATATAACCGCGTTGGTATGCAGCGGCCGTAGTCGTCCATAGGAAAGCCACGAAATGCCGAAGGTAAGATCCGGCCAAATCAGTTGCGCGGCGATCAGCACGCCGACTAGCATGCCGACGATGCCCCAGACGACAGTCATGATGGCAAACTGTCGCACCACCTTGTAGTTATACGTCGTTGCTTGTGCCTGCATATTCAGCTTCCTTTAGTTTTTTTTATCTGCTCAGCGTAAGTGTGCATTACACGAAAAACGCTTTTTTGATGTGGATCAAATGAAGACGCAATTAGTCCAATGTTCAAAATTAAACTGGATGGATCGCCATTTGAAGCGCTTTGCCAAGCATTAATGCCCGAAAAGCCGCACCAGCGCTAGTTAATCGCGGTTGTTGCCAAACACGTTCAGTTCAGAAACGCCAGCCCAGACCAACGCTGATCAGATTCGGATCGACCTTAAGTGTGGTCAGTTTGGCTCCTGAAACAATCACATCCGTTTCGATCTTGACGCGCTTGAAGTCAAGGTTCAGATAAAGATTCTTTGCGATCGCAATATCGGCACCTACCTGCACCGCATAGCCCGCGCTGCTCTTGCCGGTGGTAATGCCTGCGGGCAAATTTGCACTCATAAACCGTGTGTAATTGACGCCTGCACCGACATACGGATTAATTTTTTCACCGGGCAGGAACTGGTATTGCAGCAGCAGTATCGGCGGCAAGTGTTTAATCGTGCCGATCTTGGCACCCTGCAGCGAAACATCGTGTTTTTGCGGGTAGGTCAGCACCAATTCGGCAGAGACGTTGCGAGTGAAGTTATAGGCGAGATCTATTTCCGGAAATGTCTTGCTGTTGATCTCCACCTTGGCATTGCTGACAGTCGGTGAATTGCCATTTTCCACTTGCATGCGCAGGGCGCGTACCCGCACCTGCCACGGTGTTTCTTCCGCCGTCACCGGTTGTGTAATTGCCGCAACCGCCAACAGCAGTATCCATAATTTGGGTTTCATTTTTACGTTCACTTTCTCGTGGTTGATAAATTGAGGTCGTGAAGGTATTTTGTGCGCTGCAGCAACTTCGGTATTGACTTTTGTCAACTGAAATTCATTGCGGTGTTTTATTTTGCGGCGGCGGCAATCCATCGTTGGCAACAGGCCGGTCGTCGTCCATCAAGATACGATCGCCTGGTCCTTCCAGGTCATCGAATTGGCCATTTTCTGCAGACCACCAGAACACCACGCCAATACCGAGTGCGACCAGCACACTTAATGGAATTAGCAGGATCAGAATTTCCATGACCGGCTCAGGTACGCGCAAGGCGCAGAGAGTTGGCCACCACGATAAGCGAACTCGTCGCCATGCCAATGGCCGCACCTGCGGGTGAGATATAGCCCCCGATCGCCAGCGGCACTGCGACGATATTGTAAAAGATGGACCAGCAAAAGTTTTGACCGATGATGCGTTTCATCTTGATGGCGACCAGTCTTGCCGACGCCAGCGGCATCAGGTGCGGCGACAGCAGCACTGCGTCCGCCGTCAGGCGCGTGAGGTCGGCTCCGGTGCCGATCGCGATCGACACATCTGCTGCCGCCATCAACGGTGCATCGTTGACCCCATCACCAACCGCGATCCAGCACGCCCCTGCCGCGCGCACGTAGGCAAGTTTTTCGGCAGGCGATTGCTCGCCGCGCACACGCCCGCCGTCAATGCCGAGGCCTGTCGCAATCTGTGCCGCGCGATCAGTGCGATCACCAGACAACAAATGCACCTTCAAGGCGCTGCGTTCCAGTGCGCGCAGTGTTTGTCCGGCATCCGCTTTGACCGGGTCCGATATTTCGAATGCCGCCAGCCAGCCGCCTTCCCGGCCGATAAACAGCGACGCCGCCGGCAGGACGTGCGGTGGCGATTGACCGACCAATGCTTGCACAAATTTCATCCGCCCGAGGCGGATACGGACGCCGTCAATTTCGCCTTCAACGCCATCACCGGCGACGAAACGTAATTGGCGCGCAACGGGGAGGTTGAGCGTCGCGCTGCCTGCCCGCGCTGCAAGCGCACGCGCCACCGGGTGCGGTGAACCGGCCTCCAGCGCAATCCCGATGGCAAGAATATCAGCCTCACTTTTGTCACCCAGCAACTGCACCGCGTCGACCGCGATGACGCCTTCGGTAAGAGTGCCGGTTTTGTCGAAGGCGATGTCGGTGGCGGCGGCAATTTTCTCCAGTGTTTCCGGGCGCGTTATCAACAAGCCCTCGCGTGCCAGCCGGGTGATTGCCAATGCCTGCGCCGCCGGGGCCGCCAGCGCCAGGGCGCACGGGCAGGTAACCGCAAGCACGGCGATCGCGATTGAGAAACTGCGCGAGGGATCGACCCACCACCACACCGCTGCCGCAGTAATCGCCAGGGCGATGGTGACAGGGGCGATCCAGCGCGCCACCCGCTCGGCCAACTGTGTGGCTTTGGGTCGCGTTGATAGCGCCTGTTCCGTCAGCCGCGCAAGCATCAACGCCGTCGATGCTTCGCCGGTTCGCGTAATGCACACCAGCACCGGTGAGCCCAAATTTAGCGAGCCGCCCGCCAGCGACGTCTGCATGCCGCGTTTGACGGGACGGGATTCCCCGCTCAGCAGCGATTCGTCGAATTCACTTTCGCCCTCGACGATGATGCCATCTGCACAGACGGCTTCGCCGGTTGCAACACGGATGATATCTCCGGCGCGAAGCTCGGCGGCGGCTACCATGGACCCCTCGCGATTCGCGGGATAGTCGGCCATACGCCACGTGACCGCAGGCGCAGCATTGGTGAGCCGCTCAATTAGCGTAAGCGAAGATTCGCGTGCCCATGATTCGAGATAGCGCGCCGCCAGCAGCAAAAAAACGAACATCGAGATCGAATCGAAATACAGATCATTGCCCCCACGAAAAAGCGACACCGTGCTGGTGGCGAAGGTCAAAATAATTGCCAACGCGATTGGCAAATCCATACTTGCGCGCCAAGCCATCAGATCGCGCCATGCAGCGACAAAAAACGAACGTGCTGAAAACAGCAGTACCGGCAATGTCAACACCAATCCCGCCCAACCCATAAGCAGGCGCGCCTCCGGACTTACATCACCTGCTGCCGAGAAATAAAGCGGCACGGTGAACATCATCACCTGCATCATTCCCAACAGCGCCACGCCAAGCGCAATCAGCGCACGCCGGCGGCCACGACGACGCGCTTCAAAACGGGCGTTGGCAGTTGCCGGTTGTGCCCCCAGTCCGACACCCGACAACGCGTCGAGCAGCGGGGCCAGCGCGGTGGCGCCGGCATGCCATGTCACCGTGGCGCGATGCGTGATCTGGTTTACGGATGCCGAAGTGACGCCGGGGACACGGGCCAGTGTCGATTCTGCAAGCCAGACACAGGCGGCGCAGGTAATGCCATCGATGTAAAGATCGGCCTGGCGCAAAATGGCGTCGGGCGCCGTCACGTAAACGGGTTGAACATTCGCAAGATCGAATAAGGCATTGACCTTGCCGACCGTTGCCGGTGTTTGTGCGTTCGCGGTGCGGTTGATGTAGTAAGCATCAAGACCCGCGTCGATGATGGTGTGCGCCACCGCCGCACAGCCGCCGCAGCACAGGTCGCGCGCCTTGTCATGGAAGCGAATCTGGAAATGCGTCCCGGCCGGCACCGGCAGTCCGCAATGAAAGCAGGCATTGAGCGGCCCGCACGCGGCATCAATCATGGTTGGCGCGCGATACCCGGTTTGCGGGGCATGCAGGCTGCCGCCAGCGATACTGTTCATGGCAGGATCGAAGCGCTGCTCGCGGCGGGTTGAACGACCGCAATACAAAGTGCACCGACGTTTTGCAGCAATCTCAGGCTGTCGGCACGCGCAAAGCCGAACACGCCCATCGCCACCACCGCTGCACCCGCGGCCAGCCGAAGCCGCCAATCACGCGCCCAGCGACCGAGTCCGCCTGCCGCCCAGCCGGCGGCAAGCATTGCGGGCAGCGTGCCGATTCCGAAGCCAAGCATGGTGAGCATACCAGCCGCGGCACTGCCCGCGCTCATCGCCGACAGCAGGATTGCGTACACCATGCCACACGGAATCCACCCCCACAGCATGCCGAATAGCGCCGCACGGGGCAGCGTATTCAGCGGCAGTATTTTTTTTGTCAGTGGCGAGACATATGGCCATAGAACCCCGCCAAGTCGTTCCAGCGGAGCCAGCAATTGCGGAATGCCCATCAGCGTAAGGCCGGTGGCGATGATCATCATATTGGCAAACAAAAACAGCAGCGTGCGTGCCGTCATCGTATCGCTCATTACCCAGCCCTGGCCGATTACGCCGCCGATTGAGCCAGCCATCGCGCCGGCGATCATGTAGCTACCGATGCGGCCCGCATTAAAGGCCAGCACATTGGTTTGCGGCGTGGATAGACTTTGCGGCCCGCGGCGGACGAATGTAACGGGAAAGGTGACGCTCATCGACGCAGAATCACCCCCACGTGGTGAGAGCGCGCTTGCCCCCAAGGCAATCGTGCCGGAAACGCCCCCACACATGCCCAGGCAATGCAGGCTGCCTAAAAAACCGGTAGTCAACGCGGTCAGTGGCAACGTCAAGGCAGTGACGGCGAATTCCATTTGCTGAAAACCATTAAATGATTTTGGAGAAACGCTCGCGTTTATCGCCCTGCGTGAGGTAGTGATCAAAAATCATGGCGATGGTGCGCACCAGTAACCGGCCTCGTGGTGTCACTACTATCCAGCCTGGTTCGAGGGTGAGAAGTCCCTCCTGCGCCAAATCCTCAAGGCTCTGCCATTCGCTGGCGAAATAGTCGCGGAAACAGATCAGGTGCGCGATTTCTATCGACTCGATCGACAGTTCAAACTGGCACATGATTGACTGGATGACCGCGCGACGCAACAAGTCGTCGGCGGTGAGCTCGATGCCGCGCAAGACCGGTAGTTCTGCACTGTCCAGGCAATCATAATATTCATCAAGTGCCTTTACATTTTGACAGTACGTAGTGCCAACCTTGCTGATCGCGGAAATGCCAAAGCCCAGTAAATCACAATCCGAGCGGGTGGAATATCCCTGAAAATTACGATGCAATCGCCCCTGCTTAGCCGCCACCGAGAGCTCGTCGTGCGGCAGCGCGAAATGATCCATGCCGATATAGGTGTAACCCGCGTCCGTCAGTTTGTGGATTGCCAGCGCCATGATTTGCAGCTTCGCTTCCGCGGTTGGCATGTCGGCCGTCAGAATGCGTCGTTGCGGTTTAAACATGGTCGGCAGGTGCGCGTAGCTGTAAAGGGCGATCCGGTCCGGTTTCATTGCGATCACCTGATCAAGGGTGCGGTCGAAGCCGGCCACGTTCTGTTTGGGCAAACCGTAAATCAGATCAATGTTGATCGAAATAACCCCGTGCTTGCGTGCGGTCTGGATAACGTCGGCGGTCTGCTGTTCGCTCTGGATGCGGTTGACGGCTTTTTGCACATCGGCATCAAAATCCTGCACGCCCAGACTCATGCGATTGAAACCCAATTGCGCCAACGCGGCCGTCTTGTCGTTATCCACCGTGCGCGGGTCGATCTCCACTGAATATTCGCCTGGGGACAATTCAAAGTGATTGCCCAGCTGACGCATCATGGTCTGCAATTCCTCTATCGACAGGAAGGTCGGGGTGCCGCCGCCCAGATGCACCTGTTCGACGCAGCGACTGCCCTTGAGCATGCCGGCGACCAGGGCGAACTCGCGGTCCAGGTAGCGAAGATAGCGGGCTGCGTGGCCGTGATTCTTGGTGATGACCTTGTTGCAGCCACAGTAGTAGCAGATGGTATTGCAGAACGGGATATGAACGTATACTGAAAGCGGTTGTGCACTGGTGTGTGCCACCGGTCCCCAGGGGATGCCGCGTTGTTCGAGCGTGGTCTGATGGGTGCGTCCGTTGTATGCTTCAATGAAACGGTCTGCGGTAGGGTACGACGTGTATCGTGGTCCCGGTTTGTCGAATTTCCTGACCAGTTCGGTGTCGATTTGCACCGACGCCGGGTCGTCGGAAATAGGGCTTCCGGTAATGCTGGTGGTAAACATGTGACCATGGTGACGCGATCGGCACGCTAAGTTTTGATATGGATCAATTGGAGAGCGATACTTTGAAAACTTTACCCACCCGCACGCATTGCGCAAATGGCTAGCCCCGAGCTACTCCGCGAACACAGTACGCATCTTGTCCTCGCGGAATTAAAGACCGCCTGTGCTAACTGCAACGTGCGTGAAATCTGTCAGCCGGCCGGACTTACCCCGGCCGAGCTGGATCAACTCGATGCACTGGTTGAGGTACGCCGCAAGGTCAAACGTGGTGACAGCCTCTACCGGGCCGGGCAGCCGTTTGATGCCTTGTACGCAGTGCGCAGCGGCTTTTTTAAATCACGCGTTACCTATGAAGACGGGCGCGACCAGGTCACCGGCTTTTCCATGGCCGGCGAAATCCTTGGCATGGACGGCATCGGGCAGGGCACGCACAATTGCGACGCGGTGGCGCTGGAAGACAGCGAGGTATGCGCCATACCTTATGGACGCCTCGAAGAGCTGTCGCGCGAAATCAGCAGCCTCCAGCGGCATTTTCACAAGATCATGAGTCGCGAAATCGTGCGTGAGAGCGGTGTAATGATGCTGCTCGGCGTGATGCGGGCTGAGGAACGGATCGCGGCGTTCCTGCTTAATTTGTCACAACGGCTGAATGCGCGCGGATATTCGCCGTTGGAGTTTCACCTGCGTATGACGCGGGAAGAAATCGGCAGCTATCTTGGTCTCAAGCTTGAAACGGTGAGCCGCGCCTTCTCCAGATTTCACAAGGACGGACTCATCGAAGTCGAGCAGAAGTTTATCCGGATCAAGAGCATCGAGGGGCTCAAGAAAGTCTACGAGCATCACGTGCGCTGACACCGGTAGCCCGGGTCCTGGTCAGCGGCAGACCAGCACCGGCACTTTGCAATGGGTAAGTACTTTGGTGGTTTCGCTGCCGATCAGCAGTGCGGAAATGCCTTTACGGCCATGCGAGGACATCACGATCAGATCGCATTTTTTGCGCTTGGC
>JAYVKG010000043.1:0-15033 GCA_043768625.1 Betaproteobacteria bacterium | reverse complement strand
CGAGGTCTTGCTCGCCTTGTGCTCGGTCTCACGCGCCTTGATGCGCCGCTTCGAGTTGGCAGTGGCCTGCGTGACGCGGTAGCTGTCTGAAGTTGAAGTTGAAGTTTTTGGCCGCACCCCCAGTGGGTCAATTTTCGGTCGGCGCGAACAATGGCAGTCAGCGTGCTACTCGAACCCCACGTCGTTGCCAATGCGGTTGCGCCGAAATAGATAATCGCGCCATCGATGAAATGTGTGCCGGTCACGGTCAGCGTGGTGGCAGGCGCGCCGGTGAAGGCTTGTGCAGGTGAGATTGCGCTGATGCTTGCCGCCGGATTGCTCAACTGCACAATCGCCAGATCATCCTTGTCGGAACTCACCACCAGCGCTTCGTTGTAGCGGTTGCTGATGGCCAATCCGGTCGGTTTGCCGATCTGGTTGAAGTTGAGTGTGGCGGTGTTGGTGGTGAGATCGATCAGCGAGAGGGCATCGTCGTCTTTGCTGGCCACCACCGCGATGTGGGTGTCGGTTTGTATTGCGACCGCGCCGGGGTTCTTGCCCATGGTGAGACTGGTGACCATCTGCAACGTGTCCAGATTCAGTATCCACGCCTTGTCCTGTGCCTCGGTAGTGAGGACGGCGCGATTGAGGATGGGGTCGACGGCAATGCCCTCGGTGTCGAAACCCAGCGCGATGGTCTGCGTGACGGTTCTGGTGGCCAGATCGAGGAGCGATAGTTTCTTGTTGTCGGTGGCGAGGTAGGCGATGCCTTTGCCGGAATGTATTGCGACGGCGGTGAATTTGTCGGCGGTGGCGATCTGGGCAATTTCGGTACGCGTGACGTTGTTGATGACACGGACGCGCTGTTTGCCGTCGACGACGGCGATGGTGATGTTTCTGGTCGGGTCCACGGCCATGTCTTTGATGCTGCCGTCGAGATCGACTGTTTGCGGATAGAGGCTGGTTGCGGCAAGCGGCGTGGGGGTGAGATTGACGAAGGAGAGGGTAGTTTCCAGTCGCTGAAGCCATCGCCCGCCGAGACGCACATTGCGCACATCCTGTCTGGGCTCAAACTTACGCGTTTTTGATCCGCCGTATTGTCTTGTGCGGAAGCAAGCATGGTTGAATAATTCCGGGCAGAACCAAGCATTTTATTAATGAATACCCCAGGAATAGTGGAAACGGGTATTTTTTTTCGCACTGCGCTGGGTGGCGGACGGAGTCAGCGAACAACGCGGAAGTCTGGTGGCGTTGCGGGCTTCATAGTACACTTCCGAGTCATGGACATCCTCGACCTGCTGAAGCGCCCCGAAGGCAAGACACTTGAATTCAAGCGCGATCTTTCCTCGCCGGACGGCGTGTTGCGAGGCATCGTCGCCTTTGCCAATACTGCGGGCGGTACGCTGCTGATCGGCGTGGAAGACACGACACGGCATGTCCGGGGCGTGCAAAATCCGTTGGACTTGGAGGAACGACTGGCCAGCCTGATCAGCGACAGCATTCTCCCGCGTCTGATTCCGGAACTGGAAATCCTGCCGTGGCGGCGTACCCACGTCCTGGCGGTGCAGGTATACCCCAGCCCGGGCCGGCCCCATTATCTCAAGAGCGCAGGGCTCGACAGCGGCGTTTACGTGCGCGTCGGTTCCACCAATCGCCGCGCCGACCGGGAACTCATCGAAGAATTGCGGCGGTTCGCCCGCGGCGAAAGTTACGATGAACAAGGCATGCCAGAACTCGACTCGGAAGCTCTCGACTTCCGAGCGGCTTCCGAGTTGTTCGCGCCGGTGCGCAAACTCAAACGGGCAGACCTGGAAACGCTGCGCCTGGTGACCAAGCATCAGGGGCGCAAGGTCCCAACTGTCGGTGGCATGCTGCTCTTCGGCAAGGAGCGAGAGCGATACTTTCCGGATGCTTGGATTCAGGCTGGGCGATTTCAAGGCACGGACAAGACCCGAATTGTCGATAGCGTGGAAATCAAGCGCCATTCAGTGCCCGCCGTTGAGGAAGCAATCGCGTTCGTCCACAAGCACGCCCTGCACGGCATGGACATCGGTGCGGTGCGGCGTAAGGATCGCTCGAACTTGCCACCGGTGGCCATGCGCGAGGCGATCATCAACGCCGTGGCGCACGCCGACTACGCGCAGCGCGGCGCGCCGATCCGTCTGTCCATTTTCGACGACCGACTCGAAGTGGAAAACCCGGGTTTGCTGCCCTTCGGCCTGACGGTGGACGATCTGCGCCATGGGATTTCCAAATTGCGCAACCGCGTCATCGGCCGCGTTTTCCATGAACTCGGGCTCATCGAGCAATGGGGCAGCGGCATACAGCGCATGACGGCGGCGTGCAACGAAGCGGGGCTTCAGGTCCCCGCGCTGGAGGAAGTAGGCACACGGTTTCGCGTAACGTTCCACACCGCGCGCACGGGTTCGCCCATCGTAGAGTCAACAGACAAGGCCATTCTGGACGCCATGTCCGACGGCAACGGTTTATCAACCCAGGAAATCGCCACGGCGATCGAACTCACGCCGCGCGCCACTCGTACCCGCCTCGCCAAACTTGTGCAGCGCGGGCTGGTGCGCGAGATCGGCACAAGCCCGCAAGACCCGAAACGGCGCTACTTTCGCGCGCGCTAAAACAGCCAGTCCGGCACAATCATTTCGATGTCGAGTTTTTCAACAAAATAGGCGGTCGGCATCTTGGTCAGCGCGCGATCGCGCTAACGAGGACACTTAGCGCGTTACCGTGACATCGCGATCAGTCTGCTAACGCTGGTTTTCGAAGGCAACAGCACCAAGCCAGCGTCTTGAGTTGGGTCTACCTTCGCATCCGGGTAGACGGACAAAACGCTCTTAAGGGCGTCGCGAAGTTTCCATTTGAATTTACGCGAACAAACGGTTTCCGTTCCGAATTGGACTTGCAAGGCTTCCCATGGGACTACCGTGCGCTTGTGCAACGTAAAGAATCGATAAGTGAGCCAACAATAGAGATCGAGTTCAAAGGGCGATGCCTTTAAGGCGCGCAGTGCGCGCATATCGATAGGAACGCCATTGCTGAATTCATCGTAAAACTTCTGGCTGAGAACGACTGTGGATTCGAAGAGTCCAGCTTGCGCGGGCTTGGATGGATCCCACCAGAGCTGCTGTCGGTCGGCTATTTGCATGCCGTTAACTTCCCAATTCCCGGCTTCGATAGTCGGTGTCTTCACCATCGCAATGCGCGAAGAGAACAGTTGCGACCTGACTTGCAAAAAACGCCATGAATTACATTTCAAGTGCGCGCGAGATTTCTGATCGCTAACTGGCTTTCTTGCATACCGCGATCAGGGTAACGCTATCGGGGGATTTGCCGAACCGGCCGCCGCCAGCAGACTGCCCGTATTGTTTTAAGCACCGCGTTGCAGAAATTGACCATCCGTCGGTGTCGGTACCACGCAATGCGATCCCGTGCGATGGATTATGTTTTTTCCAGATTCACAAGGTCAATGTCCAGACGTTTGCGGAATGGAGTTTGGCAAGGCAGGAAACTGAAGCTAGAAGCGCTGTCCGGCTGTTATGTGCGGCTATCCGGTTGGCGTGAAATTTGTACGGGCAACTCATTTTAAGCAGGTCAGTCAAAGAGAACACATGATGGTTGGCAATGTTAAGCGCTGGATGATGATTGCAGCTGGCGTGGTCGTCGTGCTCGCTGTTGGCGTATTGCTGGTACGCGCCGAGGTCGTGTTGCTGGTGCAAACCGGCGACGTCGCCGTAACGTCGACACCGCACGACACCGCGCGTAACGATACAGGCGAAAAACTCCCCCCCGGTCGCGCAGCGGCACTGACAGCACGTAAGTTTTGAAGCTGCCGTGCTCGACTGACGGCGAAGTGCGCAGCGATGCGCTTCTATCTTTGGCGGCTGCATTGGTGGTTGCGGCCGAACGAAACAATTGCGCTGCTTATCGATTCGCCATCGGCATTGTCAAGCCCGACGCCTGCGCACAAGCAATGGCGACTTCATAACCCGCATCGGCATGCCGCATTACCCCGCTGCCGGGATCGTTCCACAATACCCGCGCGATCCGCTTGGCTGCCGCCGCCGTTCCATCACACACGATCACCATCCCCGCGTGCTGCGAAAAGCCCATCCCCACTCCCCCGCCGTGGTGCAACGATACCCACGTTGCGCCGCTGGCGGTATTTAACAGTGCGTTGAGCAAAGGCCAATCGGAAACCGCGTCCGAGCCATCCTTCATCGCCTCGGTCTCGCGATTGGGCGAAGCCACTGAACCCGAATCAAGGTGATCACGTCCGATCACGATCGGTGCTTTCAATTCACCGGACTTGACCATCTCATTGAACGCCAAACCCAGCCGGTCACGTTGGCCCAGTCCGACCCAGCAGATGCGCGCTGGCAGACCTTGAAAGCTAATACGCTGCCGCGCCATGTCGAGCCAGTTGTGTAAATGTGTGTCATCGGGAATCAGCTCCTTCACCTTGGCATCGGTTTTGTATATGTCTTGCGGGTCGCCCGACAGCGCCACCCAGCGAAACGGCCCGATGCCACGGCAAAACAGCGGACGAATGTAGGCTGGCACAAACCCGGGGAAATCGAAGGCATTGGCCACGCCCTCGTCTTTTGCGACCTGGCGAATGTTGTTGCCGTAATCCAGCGTCGGAATTCCCATCGCGTGCATGTTCAGCATGGCCCGCACCTGCACCGCCATCGATTTTTTTGCCTCGGCGATGACCAGGTCCGCGTTCGTTAGTCGCAGGTGAGCCACCTTTTCCAAACTCCAGCCGGATGGCAGATAGCCATTCAGCGGATCGTGCGCCGAGGTTTGGTCGGTGACGACATCAGGCCGGCCGACCCGGTTTCCTGCCGCCACGCGCGCAGCAATCTGGGGAAATATTTCAGCGGCATTGCCCTGCAAACCTACCGATATCGCCCGCCCACAACCATGCGCGCCAGCAATCATGCGTAGCGCCTCATCGAGCGATGTGGCTTTCGCATCCAGGTAACGGCTACGCATGCGCATATCGATACGGGTCTCATCGCATTCCACTGCCAGCATCGACGCGCCCGCCATAGTCGCGGCCAGCGGCTGCGCCCCGCCCATGCCGCCGAGTCCGGCCGTAAGAATCCACTTGCCTCGCAAACTGCCGCCGAAATGCTGGCGGCCTATTTCGACAAACGTTTCGTAAGTGCCTTGCACGATGCCCTGGGAGCCGATATAAATCCACGAGCCTGCCGTCATCTGGCCATACATCATCAGGCCTTTCTGGTCGAGCGCATGAAAATGTTCCCAAGTCGCCCAATGCGGCACCAGATTGGAATTGGCCAACAGCACCCGCGGCGCATCTTCATGGGTGCGAAAGACGCCGACCGGTTTGCCGGATTGAATCAGCAGCGTTTCGTCAGGCTCCAATTTCTTCAGCGCTTCCAGAATCATGTCAAAACTGGCCCAATCGCGGGCGGCACGACCGATGCCCCCGTACACCACCAGATCCTCAGGCCGCTCGGCAACGTCGGGATCCAGATTGTTCTGAAGCATCCGGTAGGCCGCTTCGATTAACCAGTTTTTACAGGTGATCGCGCTGCCATGCGGCGCCCGTATCACACGAGCGGGGTCGTGGCGGCGGTGGCTTGAACCCTCCACTGGCAGCGTTTCAAGTGATGACATGTTTATCTCGGCCCAAGCCATGTGGCGACGACGACCGGGCCGGCAATGCAGGCCCACACCACAATAACGATGACGCAACTAAGGAATACCGCCGCGCTGCCCATGTCCTTGGCGCGCTTCGAAAGGTCGTGGTTGTCCAGGCCTACCCGATCCACCACCGCTTCAATGGCGGAATTGAGCAGTTCGACCACCAGCACCAGCAACAGTGTCGCGACCAGTAACGCTTTCTTGCCCAGCGACAACGGCAGCAATATGGCGACGGGAACAAACAGAATCGCCAGAAACAGTTCCTGGCGAAACGCATGCTCATGTTTGAGCGCCGCGGAGAAGCCCGCCATCGAATAGATAAAAGCACGCCAGATGCGCACGATACCGCTTTTGCTTTTATGTGGGCCGGTCAAAATTACCTCATAAATCATAAACCACACGATACGCAATTCTATCGCTGCCGCCAGGACTCATGTTGAGGTTATCGCCGCCGCGCGGACGGCGACAGCAAACCATACTTGCAACCTATTTAATTGCGGGATCACTATAATGTGCACTCCTTCCTCTACCTGCCCTTAAAGAACACATTCAATATGCCGCGCCTGACCACCACGACCGCCTGGCAGGCGCTTGCCTCGTTCGCGACGCATTACGATATTCAGTCAAAAAAATTATCCGGTTTGTCCGTTGAAGCTTGCGGCATCCACGCCGACTTTTCACGCCAGCACCTGCCCACAGCTGCGCTGGATTTACTGCTGGTATTGGCAAATCAACAACAGCTAGTGGCTGCACGAGACGCACAATTCAGTGGCGCTGCAATCAATCGCAGCGAGAATCTCCCCGTTCTCCACACCGCATTGCGTGCCACCGTGCCGCTGCAAGTCGACGGTATCGACGTGCAGGCCAACATCCGACGCCAGCTCGAAAAGATGCGTGCCTTTGTCGAGGGTATCCGCACTGGACACATCCGCAGCATTACCGAACAGGCGTTCACGGACGTGATCAGTATCGGTATCGGGGGTTCATCACTGGGTCCGCGATTGGCGTGTGCGGCGCTGGCGCGTTTGGCCGATGGGCCGCAGGTGCATTTCGTATCGAATGTGGACGGCGCACAGTTGGCGGATACCCTGCAGGGCCTCAATCCGGCGACCACGCTTGTTCTGGTGACCTCAAAGACTTTTACGACCGACGAAACCATGACCAACGCAAGAACAGCGCAGCGTTGGCTTGAGCAGCATCTGGGAAGCGCTGCCGGGGAAAGTACCGCGCACGGCCATTTTGTCGCCATCACCGCAAACCCCGCAGAAGCGCAGCGCCGGGGATATTCCGAGCAGCAAATTTTTGAATTCTGGCCGTGGGTGGGCGGGCGATTTTCGCTTTGGTCTACGGTCGGCTTGCCAGTTGCTCTGGCCGTCGGCTTTGATCGTTTTGAAGAAATGCTTAGCGGTGCGCGCGCTATGGATGAACATTTTTGCAATGCGCCGCTCGCGAAAAACCTGCCGGTACTGCTGGCGCTGATCGGTGTATGGAACCGCAATTTCCTGGCCATCGCCGAACACGCCCTGCTGCCCTACGCGCACCGGCTTGGACTGTTCCCCAAGTACGCGCAGCAATTGGAAATGGAATCAAATGGCAAGAGTGTGGATCTGGACGGACAGCGTGTCGACTATGCGACCTGCCCGGTCATTTTCGGCGAGGCGGGCACCGACGGTCAGCATTCATTCCACCAGCTTCTTCATCAGGGCACAGACGTGATTTCGTCGGATATCATCCTGATTGCCCGCGACGAAAGCAAATTTGCCGGCCATCACGACAAGCTACTCGCCAACGGCGTTGCCCAAGCCGACGCACTGTGGTTCGGCCGCGACCCTGCACTTGCGCGGGAAGGCTATCGCACTTACGAGGGCGGCCGTCCAGTGACCCTACTGGTCTTGCCACAGCTCGACGCATTCTATCTTGGCGCGCTGATTGCACTTTATGAACACAAGGTATTTGTCCAAGGCGTGATATGGAATATCAACTCCTATGATCAGTGGGGCGTCGAACTCGGCAAGACGATTGCCGCATCGCTTTTGCCGTTGTTCACTGCAGATCAGACCGCGGCAGTGCACATTCCGCCGCACCTGTCTGAGCTGACTGCGTTGATTCACCGATTGCGCAATGACAAATCAACAGGCGATTCGGCGGCATAATATTTGACCATGCCCCAATTCGAGCAAATACTTCAAGCGCTGGACGAGCCGCTATTCGAAATCGATGCTGCCGGCGTGGTCATTTATGCGACGGCGGCGCTTGCTGCATGGACGGATCGCGATTCAGGATATGTTTTTGCCGATTCGCTGGCGGTAGTTGATCGGGCACGGTTTCTGCAATCGTTGCAACGCATCGTTGATGGTAAAACTGCCAATGCACAGCTGGAAATATCCCTTGCCGATGTCGACGGGTCCGCACGCCCGATCGAACTGAAATTAGCCGCAAACCAGCACGACGGTAACAAGACGACCACGGTGGTGGGGTGGCTGCGTGATCTCAGCATGGAAAAAGCCAGAGAAGCAGCCGCGAATGTGCAAGGCACCCATCTACTGGATTTGGTGGACAGCATCTCGGATGCCTGCGTGGTGGAGAGTGCGGATGGATCGGTGGAAATGGTCAACGCCGCGTTTTGCGAATTGTTCAACGTCAAGTCGGCAACCCAGTCACTTATCGGCACGCCTTGCTCAGCGCTTTTTATCCAAGCCGCCGAGGTGACAGACAAGAAAGTGGCACCGATTTATTTTCCGATGGATTCCGTCACTGCAGATGAATTTGAATTTTCGTTTGCCGACAAGCGACGGGCAAAGCAGCATTCAATACCAGTGGCGGGCGACGATGGTGTTGCAGGCCGCCTGCACATTTTCCGCACCTTGGACAGCAAGACAAAGTCACCGGTCAATCTGGCAGTACTGTCGGCGACCGACGCCGCGCAATTGCAACTGATCGAAAAAATTGCCCACGACCTTGCCAACACGGTCGAAGGTGCAGCCAGTGCCATCTATCGCGCCGAGCAGCTGGAACTGCCGGGGCAGATACTGGAACATTTTCGCCGCGTGGAAAAATCAGCGCAGTCTGCGTTTGCGTCGATTGCAGGACTGCTCGATTTTTCCAAGCTGGAGACCAGCGAAATTGCACTCGATTCCGCCGAGTTTCACCTCCGTGAAAGCGTGGCCCGCATGCTGGAACGCATCGTGCCGAGTGCCGAGGAGCGCGGAGTCCAGCTTAAACTGCGCATTGAGCAGGACGTTCCGGAACACCTGATCGGCGATGGTGCACGCATGATGCTTTGCCTGCGGAATCTTCTCGAATGTGCCATGCCGCCGTTACCTGATCGCGTCGCCGGGACCGAAATTTTGCTGGCAATTGAACCGGAATATTCAGCTGAAAATCTTATTCACCTCGCCTTCAGCGTGACGCAATCCATACCCAAGGGCGCGGTGCGACCAAAGTCGACTAACCCGCAAGCCATGATGCAGTTGTCGCTTGCTCGGCAGATCGTGCGGGCGATGCATGGTTCGGCCACCGGCAAAGCTGGCGGCAAAGTCGACATCAAAGAGCGGAAGGAGACCATTAATTGGCAATTTACCGCGGCGTTCCCCTATCGCAGCATTAAGGATCCGCGCACCCGCCCGACCTTCGTAACCCTGACCGGGATGCGCGTGCTGATCGTAAGCAGTGACCTCGAACAACGCAAACAGCTCGCCGAACTTGCGCGCAGTTGGCGGATGCTGCCATGCGAAGCAGATAATGCGGCAATGGCGCTGAACCTGCTGGCACGTGCTGCCGACGAAGCCAGTCCGCTTGCGCTGGTTATTACCGCGAACCAATTGCCGGTGCAGGATGGCTTTCTGCTGGCTTTTCGCATCAAGCATAGCCTCAAGTTAAAACAGACCGCCGTAGTGATGCTGGCCAACACCGGCAAGTCTGGCGACGCCATTGCCTGTCGCGAAAGCGGCATCAGTGCCTACCTGCGGCAGCCAATCAGTGCGCAGCAGCTGAACGAGGCGCTTTCGGCGGTGATGGGCGCGCAGGATGACGATAGTGAATCCACCTCGACCTTGATCACGCGTCACTCGTTGCGTGAAGCCAAGGCTGGCACGGTGTTGGTGATCGACGCCAATCGAGAGCATGCCATGACCGCAGCAATGGCGCTGAAAAAAATCGGCTATCGCATCAGTACCGCCGATAGCGCCCGAGTGGCCTATATTGAAATGGAGCAGGACAACTACGATGTCATTATCGTCGACCCCACCACACCGGGATTTGCCGACATGGGCATCGAATCCATCGCCGATGCGCTGCGCGAAAAACTCCCCGCGAAGTCGCCGAACGTACCGATTCTGCTGGCCCTCACCGCAGACATGTCGTCGGCGGAATTCGGCTACAGCGGAACGGTGGTAAAGCCCTATGACAAAGAGGAATTGGTCGCGCAGGTCGTGAAACACGTGCCGCAAAAGGCAGCATAGGCAATGTCCTGCCATGCGCTGCGCGGTGCCGCGCTCACGTTTCATGCCGACCCTTTCCTGGTCGGGCGCGAGGCGGCGATGCATTACGAGGAGGACGCGCTGCTAATTCTTGAAGACGGGCACATCAACGCGTTCGGCCCCTACGCCGCACTAAAAAGTTTGCTCGGCGTCGACACACCCGTCACCACCTACGTCGATGCGCTGATTCTGCCAGGCTTTATTGACCTGCACGTGCACTATCCACAAACACAAATCATCGGCGCCTACGGCAGGCGCCTGATCGACTGGCTCAATCGCTATACATTTCCGGCCGAGCAGCAATTTGCCGATATTGACCATGCCCGTGCGGTCACGATGCTGTTTCTCGATGAATGCTTACGGGTGGGCACCACCACGGCCATGGTGTATGGCACCGTGCATGCCCATTCGGTCGAGGTGTTTTTTTGTGAGGCACAGCGCCGCGGCTTGCGCATGATTGCCGGCAAGGTAATGATGGACCGCAATGCACCCAAGGCGCTTCTCGATACCGCCCAAACCGGCTACGACCAGTCCAGGGCGCTGCTGGAAAAGTGGCACGGTGTCGATCGACTCGGCTATGCCATCACGCCGCGATTTGCGCCAACCTCGTCAGCGGCGCAACTCGACGCCGCCGGCACGCTTTGGCGTGAATTTCCTGACGCCTATTTGCAAACGCATATCGCGGAAAACACCGATGAAGTCGCGTGGGTAAAAAAACTTTTTCCGGAACGCGCCAATTATCTGGATGTGTACGACCACTTTAACCTGGTCGGCAAACGTGCCGTGTTTGGCCACGGCATCCATCTCGACGAAGCCGAGTGGCAACGTCTGCATGACGCTGGCGCGGCAGTCGCACACTGCCCGACCTCGAACGAATTCCTTGGCAGTGGATTATTTCGCTTCGATACTGCCAAAAAAAAACAGCGGCCGGTGCGGGTAGGTCTCGGTACTGATGTTGGCGCGGGCACCTGCCTTTCACCTCTGCGCACGATGGGTGAAGCTTACAAAATCGGCGAGCTTTGCGGTAACTCGCTGTGCGCCGCCGACGCTTATTTTTTAGCCACCCGTGGTGCAGCAGAGTCGTTGCATCTGGCAGATAAAATCGGCTCCATTGCGCCCGGGATGGAAGCCGACCTGGTGGTGCTCGATCTTAAATCGACGCCGCTGATTGCGTTCCGCATGAAATTTTGCGAATCGATTGATGACGTGTTGGCCGTACAAATGACGATGGCCGATGACCGTGCGACCATGGCGGTGTACGTGGGCGGGAAGTTGGCGTTTGAGCGCGCCCGGCAGTCTGCAGGGTGTACTTCAAAGCTTGGCGGGCGGCAAGCGCCGCCGCTTCGCGCTTCGTCGGCGGGGTTTAGGGATCGTTGATATGAATAGGCACCGCTACTATTGGCGAGGCCCTCACGGCAAAATCGGCCTGCAAGGCGCGCCGGTGCTAGTCTTTTCGCAATGTGCCAGAGCTAAACTGCACCCCTCGCGCTAACCAATACATGCGGCGGTTTGCCTAGCAGCTGGCTGTTGGCTGTTGGCCACAGTTAACTACTCAGCCAATCCAGCGGTGCAAATTTGCCCTGCAATATCTTGCCCGAATCCAAGCGCCACCATTTATCGATCACCGTGGCGTACATGCTGCGGAAATCGACCGCGAACGGCAGATTGCCATTGCCATCGAGACCATTTAATGCCGGGGCCTTTCCGTACACGCCGCCACGCACTTTGCCACCGGTCACAAAATGGCTGTTTGCGGTACCGTGATCGGTTCCGCCACTCTGGTTTTCTTTTGGCCGCCGACCAAATTCGGAGTAGGTCATTACCAGCGTGGAATCCCAGCGATTCAACTCCAGCAATGCCGACTTCAAGGCGCTGATGCCCTCTGCCATCTCTTTGAGCAAGTTGGCCTGGGTGCCTGACTGAGCCGCGTGGGTGTCGAAACCGGATAAGGTGAGCCTGACCGTGGCCATGCCGGCGTTGCTTGCGACCAGTTGCGCGGCAGTCCGCACTTGATTGCCGAAACCGGTGCGTGGAAATGCGGTGCTGAATACGCGATTGGTGTTGAGCTTGCCCGCGGCGTGAATAATTTCATTTTCCACCCCAAGGATATGTTTCAACGCCGCATTGCGTTCATCGCTCCCCGGCAGCGCGAGCTTGGCGTTTCTCAAGAATTGCGCTGTATCTGCCAGCGCGATGGTGCGCACGCCCTGCCCGGATAAAGGACCCATGTCGCTCGAACCCACCACCACACCGTCGGCTGCAAACTGCCGCGGCGGCGGTGTTTGCGCGAATACGCGGGCCAGCCATCCGGCATCGAGATACTCATCACTTTTCGACGCGGTGTCCCAGATTTCGATGGAGCGAAAATGAGACTGGTTTGGATTGGGATAGCCGAGACCCTGGACGATCGCCAGTTCGTTGCTTTGCCATAGCGCCATCAACGGTTGCAATGCGGGATGCAGGCCCTCTTGATCTGTAAGTTGCAAAACCTGGTCGCGCGAAATACCAATGCGCGGGCGCAATTGTGCATAGACTGGATTGGCGTAGGGAATCACGGTATTCAAGCCGTCGTTGGCACCCTTCAGCTCAATCAGCACCAGCAGGTTGTGGTACGGCGAAGCAACCTCTATTGCAGGCGATGCGGCTGCCCATGCCACCCCTTCCAGCATACCGAACAACGGCAAACTTCCCAGCGTACCCAGCCTTCTTAAAGCCGTACTCAAGAACCTGCGGCGAGTCATATCGGTCTCCATTTATTTCAATTGATAGGCCGGATCGGTGACCAGCTGCCGCACCAGATCAGCAGGGTTATCGTTGCGGATCAGAAGGCGCATCGGTGCCATTGGCAATACCACCCGGGTCATCTGCGACACGCCGGTCGCCACCGACAGTCCGCGCGGCGCATCAACAAAACCTTTGGTCCAGTTATCGAGGTTCCAGCGGATTCCACCCATCTGTCGCTCCATTTGCCGCTGCATCCGTGCGTCTCGTCCGGGCGGTGGCGCATCGCCATTCGCCGCAGCCATCTCGTCCACCGATCGCATTGCGATGTCCATCCGGTCTTCGTTTTTAAATAGCCGATCCAGCAGTTGCTTGCGCCCCAACAAAGTGGCCGAATTAATCCACGCTTCGCCACCAGGCCAACCTTTGACATTGGGTGGGGTGAACAGATTTTGTCCAAGCAGCGCGCTGGCGATGACAAATGGGCGCAGATTTGGAGTCTCAATCTCAAAGGTCTTCATGGTGCCGACCACGAATTCGACCGGCGACTTGATCAACGCCGCACGATTGGCGAGCGCGTAGAAGGCGTCCGAGGTCAATATTGCGCGCATTAGCTTGGCGATGTCGTAGCCGCTGGCCCGAAAAATAACCGCAAGGCGTATCACTTCACGCTCATCGGGCATCGCGGACACAAATTCTTTGGACAATTTTCGGGCAATAAACAGCGCAGTTTCAGGTCTGTTCAACAGCACATCGATGACCTGATCGCCATCAAAGTTGCCGCTCTTTCCCAGCACGGTCTTACTGCCACTGTCGTGAATGGCGCGACGGAACATGAAATCCCCCGTGTCACGATCAACGCTCCAACCGGTAAAGGCGCGTGCGGCTTCCTTGACGTCGCGCTCTGCATAATTACCTTCACCCAGCGTGAAAAGCTCCATCACTTCGCGGGCAAAATTCTCATTGGGCTGCTCCTTGCGGCTGTTGGCACCATCAAGATAAATCAACATCGCCGGGTCACGCGCTATTTCGCGCAGCAGAGAGCCGAAATTGCCGAGTGCGTTGCTACGCAGCAGCAGGTTCTGGCGATACAGCAGCGGCGTGAATCGGACCTTTTGCTGGCTGGTCGCGAAATGATTGTGCCAGAACAGCGTCATTTTTTCTTTCAATGGCGACGGCGTCGACAGCATTTCGCGGAACCACCACTCCCGCAACTGGGAGGCATGCTCGACATTGCGACGCTGCTCAACCTGACGCTCCACTAGCGACAGCGCCCGTAGTTTCGCCGGTGCCATCGGCGGCTCGGTCACCCACGCCGGGGGCGGGGTAATCGCAATGGTAGTGGCCGTAGCCGACTTGATAAGCCGATCTGCGGCGTCTAAACGCGTCAGCGCCGAGAACGCCTGAATGTCGGCATTAGACACCGCAAATCCGGTGCGGCCGAGTAGATGCCGGGCACCATCGAGCCCGATGGCCGCCTCCTCTGCAAAGCTGCTGCTGACACCGCCAATAGTCACGACGATTGGCAAAATCCACTTTAGCATTTCATTTTCCTCGCGCTGCTCACTTGTGCTCAAAAATATCGTTGTCCGCCATTGTCGACCTGAATCCGCCCTCATCAAGCCACAGCCGGGACGCGGCATCCTGGTTGAGATAAGCATTCCAGAAGGCGAGCGTGCCTGACATCACGTCCTGCTGGATTTTTTTATCTCGCGGCGTTTCGGGTCGACGGTTGGCCAACCCATGTCCACCAAATACCATGTGGTCACCGCCATCGAAAACGGCCAGATATTTTTGCCCCGCAGGCATATTTTCGTAGGGCAGACGGCGATCCGCAGCGTCGGTCACGTCGCCGAGAACACTGGCATCCTGGCTGCCGGTAATCGAGAAAAACGGCACTCTGATGTCGCCAAATTGACCCACCAGGTTATTTTTATTGCGGGCGTTGGGGCTGAACGCAATCGCTGCCACCACGCGTGCATCCAATCCCGACTGACCTTCGCCTGTTGCCGCTTTCTGTCCGGCAACGACAAGCGTCGTCTGGGCACCAAAAGAATGCCCCGACATGCCAAGTCGTTGCGGGTCAGCATTGACAAATGCCGACGCACGGCGCTCAGTGCGGCGCCGCACTTCATCGATCACAAAGTGAACATCGCCGACCCGCAGC
>JAYVKG010000042.1:0-8706 GCA_043768625.1 Betaproteobacteria bacterium | reverse complement strand
TCAGCGAGCAATTGATCGGCATGCCGCAGCATGATCTCGGGATTGATGGCGTCAAAGGTGGGGGCGGCCTTGGCAGCCAAGCCGAGATAAACCTTTCCCGGTCCCATATGCAGCGCGGCGCGGGCGGCCAGCACGGCCGCACCGACCATGCCGGCCGCGCCGCCGATGACGCCGACGCTGCCGAAACTGCCTTTGTGGGCATTATTGCGGCGTTGGGGAATCAGCGGCGTGACGATCGCGTGGGTGAGTAATTCGCCCTGCGTTGCAGAGACATCCACCCCAAGGGTATCGACGCGAATTTCGCCGGCGTGGTCGACGCCGTCGGCGGTGTATAGCCCGGCTTTGGCGCCCAGAAAAGTGAGCGTGAAATCAGCCCGGATGGTAGCGCCTGGCGCGCCGCCGGTATCGGCGAGAAGTCCGCTGGGAACGTCGATGGCCAGCATCGGCGTGTGGTGCGCGTCTGCATTTGCATTGGCAGCCGCGATGGCATCGGCGAAAACGCCCGCTGGCGCGCGCGTTAAGCCAATCCCGAACAAGCCGTCGATGATGAGATCAAACTTGGCGTTGGCCGGAAATTTGGTGACGGTTGCCCCTTTTGCTTTGCGATAGGCAGCCATCATTTTTTGGGCCACCGCATCGGTGTGGCTGCGTTTGCCCGGCTCCAGTATCGTTACCCGGTGACCCAGCTTTAACAACGCGGCTGCAGCCACCCATGCGTCTCCGCCATTGTTGCCTGGACCGGCCAGCACAAGGATATTCGCGACAGGTTTTTTTTTCAGCACCGACACCGCCAGCGCCGCCACCGCCGCGCCGGCGCGCAGCATCAACGCATCTTTCGGCCGCAACTTCGCGTGTGCGGATTCCATCGCGCCAATTTCGGCCGCTGTGTACAAGAAAAAGCTCATGTTTTTTTCGCTGATGGCGGCACCATCACGGTGTCTTTTGCGATGCTCAGTAGGGCCGGGTAATCGAGGCTGTAATGCAGGCCACGGCTCTCCTTTCGCGCGAGCGCACAGCGCACAATCAACTCTGCGGTTTGCACCAGATTGCGCAGCTCAATCAGGTCATTCGAGATACGAAAGTTGGCATAGTAATCGTGAATTTCTGATTGCAGCAATTCGATGCGGTGCAGGGCGCGCTCGAGCCGTTTGTCGGTGCGGACGATGCCGACGTAATTCCACATGAAGCGGCGCAGTTCATCCCAGTTGTGTGAAATAACCACTTGCTCATCGGCATTGGTGACTCGGCTTTCGTCCCAGGCCGGCAATGCGGGCGGGGTGCCAGGCTGCTGCTGCAGCATATCGCTGGTAACCGCTTCCGAAAACACCAGACACTCAAGCAGGGAATTACTCGCCAGGCGGTTGGCACCGTGCAAACCGGTGCAGGAAACTTCGCCGATGGCATAGAGATCGTCGACGTCGGTGCGACCGCGCAGATCAGTCACCACACCGCCGCAGGTATAGTGGGCGGCAGGCACCACCGGGATGGGATCCTTGGTGATGTCGATGCCCAGCGACAGACATTTTTCATAGATATTGGGGAAATGCGCTTTCAGGAAATCGACAGGTTTATGCGAGATATCGAGATACACAAAATCCAGGCCGCGTTTTTTCATTTCAAAGTCAATGGCGCGTGCCACCACGTCGCGCGGGGCCAACTCCGCGCGTGCGTCGTGCTTCGGCATGAAGCGTTCGCCCGCTTTGCTGCTGTCTTGCACATCCGGCAGGCACAAATAGCCACCCTCGCCGCGGACAGCCTCCGTGATCAGATAGGATTTGGCCAGAGGGTGATAAAGGCAGGTTGGATGGAACTGGATAAATTCCATATTGGCCACACGACATCCCGCCCGCCACCCCATCGCCACGCCGTCACCAGTGGCAACATCGGGATTGGTGGTGTACAGGTAAACTTTGCCCGCGCCGCCGGTTGCGAGGACCGTGAAGCGCGCACTGATCGTCTGGACGGCCGCGCTGAGTTTGTCTAGGGCATAGGCGCCGTAGCAGCGATTTTCGTTGGCTCGTCCCAGCTTGGCGGAGGTAATCAAATCTACCGCCAAATGATGTTCGAGTACCTCCACATTTGGATGCGATTTCAACTGTTGTACCAGCGTTTTTTGTACCGCGCGACCGGTCGCGTCAGCAGCGTGGACAATGCGTCGATGCGAATGTCCGCCTTCGCGGGTCAGGTGCAGCGCTGCGGCGTTGGTGTCATCGCGGGTGAACGGTACCCCTTGCTCAAGCAGCCACTCGATGGCGCTACGGCCATGTTCAACAACAAAACGTACCGTCTCATCGTTGCACAGTCCGCCCCCGGCAATATGGGTATCGGCGATGTGGTTTGCGGGGGAATCTTCCTCGCTCAATACGGCGGCAATCCCACCCTGCGCCCAGGCGCTGGCGGCATCGAGCAACTCCTGTTTGGTCAGCAACGCAACCTTTTGGGTTTCGGCGAGTCTCAATGCCAGTGACATGCCGGCCAGACCGCTGCCAATAATCAGGACGTCGTAATGTTTCATTAGTTTTTGTTCTCGGCGGATCACGCTGGTCTGCCAGCGGTCTTGGTAAGTGAACTATTTGGCTTCGGTTTGGTCTGAAGGTCGAGTTTAAGACGGCTTTTTAGTGGTAAAGATAGCAGCTATACGGAAGTTTCCGATTAAGCAGTTTGGCTGGGGAGAACAGTTATGGCAGAGTTGACGTTTATAATACCTGACGTGGTCGGGCTGAGCGGCAGGGCGCATAAGAGTGAATCGGCACTTAAAGTGGCGAACCCCAGTGGCGCGCAGCGTGAGAGCACAAAGACGACCGCCGCGCGACCGGTCAACCAGGGGAAGGGTTTGATGAGCGATCGCGAAGTCGATCAACAATTGGTGGTACGCGCGCAGGCTGGTGACAAACGCGCATTTGAATTGCTCGTCATCAAGTATCAGCGCAAGGTTGAGCGGCTGTTATCGCGCATAATTCGCAATCAGGATGAAATCCCGGATGTTGCACAGGAATCCTTTATTAAAGCCTACCGGGCACTGGCTAATTTTCGCGGTGATAGTGCGTTCTACACCTGGCTGTATCGTATTTCCGTGAATACCGCAAAGAATTATTTGGTCAGCCAAGGCAGGCGCGCGCCGACCAGCACTGGCTATGATGCCGAAGAAGCAGAAGGTTTTGAAGACGCCGTTGGCCTGCGCGACAATGCAACGCCCGACGCGCAACTGATGTCCAAGCAGATTGCCGAAATCGTCAACACTACCATCGACAAATTGCCGGAGGAGCTAAGAACCGCGATTACGCTGCGCGAAATCGACGGTTTGAGTTACGAAGAGATCGCGCAAATCATGGATTGTCCTATCGGGACAGTCCGGTCGCGGATCTTTCGTGCTCGCGAAGCCGTGGCTGAACAATTGCGACCACAGCTGGGTACGTCGAAGGACAGGAGATGGTGAAATGAACGAAAAATTATCCGCCTTGATGGATGGCGAACTCGATCAGGATCAGGCCCGTACCGTGATTAAATCACTGGGAAGTGACGACGCATCGCGTGAACATTGGGATTTATATCATGTCATTGGCGAAGCGCTGCGCGGCGATGATAGCGGTCGGCTATGTGCGAGTGCCAGCGCGCAACAGGACAATACGGCGGCCATTTTTGCAGCGCTGGCTGCAGAGCCTACTGTGCTGGCGCCGCGCATGATCAAACGCAAAGTCGACAAACACACCCGTATTGCGTTGGCCATGGCGGCTTCGGTGATAACGATCTCGGCGGTTGGGGTGGTGGCGGTGCAACAGCAAAATGGACACGTCGCGCCCCTGCAACTGGTGCAGCAGGTTGCGCCGCAGCCGGTTGCTTTGAGCAAACAGCCGCCCAACGCCTCGGAGATTCGGGTTAACGATTACCTGCTCGTCCATCGCCAGTTTTCCAATCCTGCAGCGTTTCAACCGGCCGCGTTGAATCGTGAGGTACGGGGTGAGTTGGTGCCGCAGGCAACCAGCAGATAAGCCGGTTGTAAATCATTGTCGATGACAAGTTTTATACACAGGGAGTGTATTTTTTGGCGGATGTATTGAAATGAAGAGTTGGTTAAATTCACGATCCGCATTTGCTGCGATTGTTACCGGATCCAGCCTACTTGCCGGCGACGTCGGTGCGCAAACAGTAGTGTCAGGCCCGCTCGATGGCAGCGAGTGGCTTGACCGTATCGCCAAGTCAGCGAAGGAATTGCCGTATACCGGCGTGTTCATCCAGCAGACGGCGGATGGCTTGAATACTTCGCGCATTACGCACCTGGTTGATCGTCGTGGCGTCGAACTTGAAAAACTAGAGATGCTGGACGGGCCGCTTACTGAGATCGTCCGCCGCAATGAGGAAATGTACTGCTACCACCCGGATGCCAAGACGGTTCGTGTCGACAGGCGCGTCAGCGGCCGGTTTTTCCCGTCGCTCATTTCCAGCAACTCCAAGGCTATCGCAGAAAATTATCGTGTCAAGCTTGGCGCGGTCGAGAGGGTGGCAGGCTACGACTGCCAGTGGGTGATCCTCGAACCTAAAGACTCGATGCGTTATATGCAGAAACTGTGCGCTGAACTCGGTACCGGATTATTGCTGCGCGCGCGGATGTACAACGAGCGCAGTCAGGTACTGGAACAATTCATGTTCACGCAGCTCGATTTGAATCGTAGCGTGGCAAAACAATTGTTGAATTCCCGTTTCGCACAATTGCCTGGCTGGCAGACAATTGACTCGCCGAAACCGGCCAAGACTTCTGATACGGGCTGGAAAGTGGCGAACCTGCCGGCGGGCTTTAAGAAGGTCGCGGAAATGATTCGCACCCTGGCTGGCCGACCCGCGCCGGTGTCGCAATTGGTGTATTCGGATGGCCTGTCGCACGTATCGGTGTTTGTGGAACCGATGCAGGGCGGTGCGCAGACTGCGGGGGCACGGATGACAGACGACAGTCCAATCGCATTTGCCATGCGCTCGGTTGCGGACCACCAAGTTACGGTGATGGGCGAAGTGCCGGTGGCGGCAGTACAAACCATCGCAGACAGCGTGATGTTGAGGGGCCGATAAGCGCGGTGATGAGATCTGACGGTGCGTTTTGCAGTTGACGCAGGTGAAGTCGGTTGTGGTTTTGTTGTTCGGCGCCGATTACGGCCCTGCTTAATTCAGTGGTACTTCGCCGGGTAAATCCCGGCATGGTTTTGTGGCGTTTCGGCGGGTAAACCCCAGCTTGACTTTTTGTCCTCGGCGGCAAAGCGCGCTTGTTTTTGTGGTCCCTCGCCGGGTATAGCCCGGCGAATCGTTTTAATTGGAGAGAATATGATGAATCGTAAAGTTAATAATCTGAGTGGTTTCATCGCTGCCGTATTTATGCTGGTTGCAGCGCAGTTGTTTGTAAGTGTCAACACGTATGCCAAGGAGCTGCCGGATTTCACCGAGCTGGTTGAAAAAAATGGGCCTGCAGTGGTCAATGTCAGGACCAAAACGAGAACTGGCAATCGACAGGGGCAACAGCAGCCTGACGAGAACGACATGTACGAATTTTTCCGCCGCTTCATGCCGCCTGACGCGCAGCCGAATCCGCATGGAAGTCCAAACACGCCCAATGTGCCGCGCGGCAGGCAACGCAAACCCAACCCGAATCAGGAAGCGCCGCTGCAAGATCTGGGGCAGGGCTCGGGTTTCATTATTTCCGCCGATGGTTACGTGATCACCAACGCGCATGTCGTTGAAGACGCCGATGAAGTCAACATTACTCTCACCGACAAACGCGAATTCAAGGCCAAAGTTATCGGTACCGACGAGCGCACCGATGTCGCGGTACTGAAGATCGACACCACCGGTCTGCCGAAAGTCAACATCGGCGATTCTGACAAGGTGCGTGTGGGCGAATGGGTGCTCGCGATTGGTTCGCCTTTTGGTTTTGAAAACACCGTCACGGCGGGCATTGTTAGTGCCAAGAGCCGTGAAGCCGGAAATTTTGTACCGCTCATACAAACCGATGCTGCGGTTAATCCTGGCAATTCTGGCGGACCGTTATTCAATATCAATGGCGAAGTGATCGGTATTAATTCACAGATTTTTAGCGGCACCGGCGGCTACCTCGGGATTTCGTTTGCGATTCCGACCAACACCGCGATGGCCGTAGCAAATCAGCTGATCAAGACCGGCAAACTTAATCGTGGCCGCATTGGTGTTGCCATGAGTCCTACCCCGATCACCAAAGATCTAGCCGAGTCGCTGGGCCTGCCGAATACCAAAGGGGCACTAATCGACGCAGTGGAAAAAGATAGTCCGGCCGAGAAAGCCGGCGTTCTCGCGCAGGACATCATCCAGAAGCTGAATGGCAAGCAAATTGACTCCTATATTGACGTGACCCGTGCGATCAGCAATACCACGCCAGGCACCAAAGTGCTGATGTCGATATGGCGTAAAGGCGGCGTAAAAGAAATTGCCGTGACGGTAGGTGAAACGCCCGGCGATACCCGCGTTGCAAAGTCGTTGGACAAAAAGGACAACCAGAAAGATACTGCTCCCGACCGCTTGGGACTGGCAATTGGTGAAGTGAGCGCGGACGACCGCAAGGCCATGAAAATAGACAACGGCGTGCTGGTAAAAGGTGTGGACGGTGCCGCCGGCAGGGCCGGTATTCGACAGGGCGATGTAATACTTGCGGTAAATAATACTGACGTGAAGTCGGTCGCTCAGTTCAACGAAATTGTCGCCAAACTGGATTCAAAAAAACCAGTCGCCCTGTTGGTCAAGCGCGAATTGCAGACGCGTTATGTGACGTTGCGGATCGATTCGAAGTAGGGCTTGAAACAACTGAAAGTGCTATCGCGTTGCTATTGCCATCTTTGCGACGACATGATTGCGGCCCTGCAGCAACTGCAGGGCCGCATCGTTGAAAGCTTCGTTTTTGAAATAGTAGACGTCGATCAACACCCTGTGCTGGAATCAAAATGGGGTGACAAAGTGCCGGTACTGCTCGATGGGGAGATAGAAATTTGCCACTATTTTCTTGACCTGGAGCGGCTTAAAAAACATCTAGGCACGCCGGTCTGAAAGCGCGAACGCGCAGCAGTTTTGAGGTAGAATGCGGGCTGACAGCAAATAAGGGCACCCTGGCGTGCCCTTATTTTTTGCTGTATAGCCCAACATTATGAATTTAATACGAAATTTTTCAATTATCGCGCATATAGACCACGGCAAATCAACGCTTGCTGATCGCATAATTGAGCGCTGTGGCGGACTTTCGTCGCGGGAAATGGGTGCGCAGGTTCTCGATTCGATGGACCTTGAACGCGAGCGGGGGATTACGATTAAAGCCCAGACCGCGGCGCTGACCTACAAGGCCAAAGACGGCCAAACGTATGAACTCAATCTGATTGATACGCCCGGCCACGTCGATTTTTCCTACGAGGTGTCGCGTTCTCTTTCGGCCTGTGAGGGCGCGCTGCTGGTGGTGGATGCATCGCAAGGAGTGGAAGCGCAAACCGTCGCCAACTGTTACACCGCCACCGATCTGGGCGTGGAAGTAACGCCTGTACTCAACAAGATTGACCTGCCGAGTGCCGATCCGGCGCGCGTGATCGCCGAGATCGAGGACATTATCGGCATATACGCCGAGGACGCCGTCCAATGCAGCGCCAAGACTGGCGTCGGCATTGAGGAAGTGATTGAAACCGTTATTGCCAAAGTCCCCCCGCCAAAAGGCTCTGCGGCAAATCCGCTCAAGGCGCTGATTATCGATTCCTGGTTCGATAATTACGTTGGCGTAGTCATGCTGGTGCGGGTGTTTGACGGCACGCTGCGGCCGAAAGACAAAATTCTGCTGATGGCATCCGGCGCGCAACATCTGGTCGAACAAGTGGGCGTCTTTACGCCTCGTTCGCAATCGCGCCCGATGCTTTCTGCAGGCGGTGTCGGATTTATCATTGCCGGCATCAAAGAACTGAAAAACGCGAAAGTCGGTGACACGGTCACGCTGGTCGAGAATCCGGCAAAAACGGCACTGCCTGGTTTCAAGGAAATCAAACCACAAGTGTTCGCAGGGCTATACCCGATCGAGTCAAATCAGTACGACGCTCTTCGCGACGCGCTGACCAAACTACAATTGAATGATTCCTCGCTGCGCTTCGAGCCTGAAACCTCGCAAGCGCTTGGCTTCGGTTTCCGCTGCGGCTTTCTTGGCCTGTTACACATGGAAATCGTGCAGGAACGTCTGGAGCGCGAGTACAACATGGACCTGATCACCACTGCGCCGACGGTGATCTACCAAATCAAGCTGCGTGATGGCAGCGTCATGGAAATCGAAAATCCATCGCGATTGCCAGACCTTGCAAAGATTGAAGAAATCCGCGAACCGATGATCATCGCCACCATGCTGATGCCCCAGGAATATGTCGGTTCCGTGATCATCCTGTGTAATCAAAAGCGCGGTGTGCAGGTGGACATGGAATATCACGGTCGCCAGGTAATATTGAAATACGAAATGCCGATGAACGAAGTGGTGATGGATTTTTTTGACAAACTGAAATCCGTTTCGCGCGGCTACGCGTCGCTCGACTACGAGTTCAAAGAATACCGGACGTCGGATCTCGTCAAACTGGACATTTTGATTAACGGCGACAAGGTGGATGCGCTATCGTTGATCGTACATCGGGCCAATAGCCAATACCGCGGGCGGGAACTTGCCAGCAAAATGCGCGAATT
>JAYVKG010000041.1:0-2424 GCA_043768625.1 Betaproteobacteria bacterium | reverse complement strand
GCTGACCACTTAGAATTTGTTACACGATAAAGTACCTGCCTCCGCAAAACAATTCACTCTGGCCCTTTAGAATTATGGTTGTTGAAGTCGAACTACGGCGTCTCAGACAACGTGTACTCAAAGTCGTAGAAATGTTTGCCGCCTTCGATCTTGATCGCCATTTTGCCAACCAACCCTTTAAGTTGATCGGTGCCTGAATCCGGCACGACGGTTACGCTCAATTGTGGGGTCCCACGGTTCATCGTGCCACTGTGCTGCAACACAAACGTACCGCTGCGACCATGCAATTTTCCGGTGACCCGCTCCATTGCCACGTATCCCGCCGAGCCTTTGACCTCGGTGCCCGCAGCCAGCATTTCGCCCTTGCAGGCGGCATCGAGATCGCCGTGGAATTGTTTGTCGAGCGACATTCGCCCTAACGGTGCCGCCTCGTCTTTATGATGTGGCGTTTGTGCGCTGAGTTTTACGTCGAATGTTCCGGTTGCGCGATTGGTCACAGTGGATCCTTTCATGATCGTATCTTTGAACAACAGCGAGGTTGCTGAGGGGAATTGTGCTTTTGCAGCAGAGACTGCCGTCGCACCGAGAAACGCGCAAACCACGCTGGTGATGATGGAAAGCGCGGTGCCGCAAAAGTGAAAGGTTTTTCTCATCATCTCTCGACAAAACTATTCATGAAATCCCTTGTTTTAATGAGAATAATAATAGGGGACGGACCACGGTTTTCACAGCAATTCCTTTTGCCGATCATCTGACTGCACCCGCTTGGTCGGTCGTCCCGATACTTCGCGAATCGCCCGCCTGCCAAGCGCCGATTTAATCTGTTGCTGAAAGCGTTTGCTTCCGAGCGCGAAGTTGCCATTGGTTGCATTCCTGATTTCATCTATTTTTTCGGGCTCCATGTGCGCTTTGAATAGCGCGCGGTACGCTTCCCGCCGCTTACTGTCGTTCTTCCCCAGCCGCATACATTTATCCTGTTGGGTCAGCAGTGCGTTTGCCTTGCCTAGTCCGTTCGCATGATAGCTTGTCCAGCGATAGTCCTGTGGCCGCATCACCATGCCGGCGCGAACGGGATCGAGCTCAATACAGTGATAACAAGCCAACACATACTCTTCACTTTGCGTGAGGCAAGATCGAAAGCGCCCTTCCAAAAAGGTGCCACTGCGTTGATAGGTACGGTTGATGTATTGCACGTAGCGTTGCCCCAAGTGTTTCATCAGCAGCCCGGTGCTTTCTTCTCCCCCGGGTGTGAGCGGCAGATGCACGTGGTTGGTAATGGCGAATCATTGGCGATAAACGACTATTAAAAAGTAAATCAAAGGGTGTGGGTTAATAGCTTTCCAAGCAACGGACGCATTTCATTTCTCAATAATGGTGGACAGACCACCATTAATTGCAGCAAAAGTAATGATCGAATGATCGGCTCAATTTGTTTCACGACTACAGGCATGGCGGCGGCCTCAAAGTCCAAGTGCAACACCATATCGTGAAGTTAACAAGGAGGTGTTGCGATGGAAAGTTGTGGATACAAGCATTTGAATGAGCAAGAACTGGAACGGCTGGCGGTTGGATTGGGGCGCGGGGGAAAGTCTTCGATCTATCGGCCGCGACCTGCAGCGAGCAGCGTGTACGTTAGGGCGGGAGTGCGCGCGCAATCGGCATCACGATGGCTACGTGGGCTGTGTTGTGGAAGGTTTGGCGCAGGCCCGTGCGGACGGCGAAGCGCCTTCGCCACGCGGCGGGATCCATCAACTCATGCTTGAACGGCCGATGGAAGCCGAGGAGCGGGCTATACCGGGCAACTGAGCGAGTGACCTGCTCATTGGTAAGGCCAAGAGTCCGGCGGCGGTCGGGGTATTGTTTGAGCGCTCCTCGCGACGGATGCGGCTGACCAAGCTTGAACAACGCGACGCCTACACGGCCTATCAGGCGTTTGCCAGGAAGTTGAAATGGATTGCTCCCCATCTGCGCAAGACACTGACCTACGATCAGGGCTCGGAGATGGCCGAACACGAGCGGCTGACGCGCAGATTGGCGATTCAGGTCTACTTCTGCGATCCCCACAGTCCTTGGCAACGGGCCGGCTGTGAAAACCACAATGGGCTGCTGCGCGACTATCTGCCGAAGGGTATGGACCTGGTCGACGTTACCCAGGCGGAACTGAATCGGATAGCATTCGAATGAACGAGCGACCGCGCAAAACGCTAAACGGGGCCACACCCAATGAAGTCTGGCGCGCACTCGTCCAAGGCAAAACGTTTGAAGAGGCAGTTGCACTTAGAACTTGAGACCGCCAACTTCTAAAAACCCTTATTTCATCGCGTGGCGCGACCAGCGGGTTTTTTTCAGCGGGAAGTCTCAGATTTTTTCGTTTCCATCGCTGATTTGCCTCTTTTTTCGGGGAGATTTCTCCCATTCCTTATG
>JAYVKG010000040.1:0-8094 GCA_043768625.1 Betaproteobacteria bacterium | reverse complement strand
GCCGTATCGGTCTCCCAGTGGCCGATCTGGATGCGATCCTGCACTTCCTTGGCGCGCTCATGAATCGACTTCGCGCTCCCCTGCCAGGGACGCCGGGCCGGGCGCTTGAGATGGCGGCGTAACTGGACTTGGCGCAGCTGCTCTTGCCAACCTTGACGCGTCACCAGGTTGTAAATCGCCTGCGTGCAGATCGATGGTTGTCCCAGTAGGGCCCGCCGCCCGCTGATCTGATCAGGGGACCAGTCCTGATCGAGCCTGGCTTTCACCTGCCGTATCACGGCGAGCGATTTGGTGACGCAATTGGCAGCACTGCGCTGACTGGCAAGATCCCGGTGTCGTTGGGCGCGCTCGGGACAGTAGTGTGTCGACGATCCACAGCGCTTCAGTTCGTCATACAGCCCAGATCGGTCGCGACCCAGCTCGCGGGCAATCTCGGTCATCGGTAGTTTCGCCATCCGCATGACATAAAGCTGGTAACGTTCTTCCAAGGTGAGGCTCGAGTGTCCCATCACGGTTTCCCTTTCGTCTAGATAACAAAAGGGTACCGCAGCTTGACGCCTCACCCCTCATCAATACGCCTTGAGGTGTAGGGAGTCGTACTGGAATCCACGTATTTGGCCTGGAAGCCGCACCGATGCTGGTGTTCGTCCTGTTGCCGGGACGCTTGCTAACGCTATCATCAAAAAAGGCTCCAGGCTCGCAGGAACCATGAGGTCTGGTCTTTCATTATCACATTCAACATCCTATCCTCTCGCCCACCATGGCCAGACCACTAAGACGCGAGTTCGCCGGGGCGCTGCACCACGTTACCGCCCGGGGTGACGGCCGCGAAGACATATTTCTTGCAGAGCAGGATCGCCTCGCCTGGCTTGCAACACTTGCTCAAGTCTGCGCGCGACTCAACTGGACATGCCACGCGTATTGCCAGATTACAAACCACTATCACGTCGTGGTCGAAACCCCTGATGCCAACCTGGCAGAGGGTATGCGCCAGTTAAACGGCGTTTACACCCAACGCTTTAACTGCCTACATTGCCTTCGTCCACGAAGGAAAGGGCTTGCCGAGCGTGTGGAGTCAACTGCAAGCGCAGGTGTATCCCGGATCGGATACATTCGTCAAAAAAATGCATGCAGAAGTCGACAGGAAACCGACGCTCACCGAAATTGCTCGCATGGAACTTAGCGCGCTTGCGTGGGCGCTGTCCGACTACGCGATGATGCACGAGCGCGAAGAAGCGATTGCGCTGGAGTACCTGTCCGGGCAACATACAATCGCAAAGATTGCCGAGCATTTCGGTGTGCATTACACGACGGTGAGTAGACTGGTGAAGGCGAGTGAAGCGGCTGCATCAAAGTGAGGAAATGTGACGACGAAAGACCTGATCTCATTCTGCATTCTTCAGGCACGATGAATCCGCTAGCTTTCTCACAATCACAAGAAAATCTTTCCAGCTAAGTCCCGGATTAAAAGGAGCACCAGGCTTAATCTGTCCGTGAAAGACTGAGTTCATTTGCTCGTGGAAATCATCAGCCCGTCGTTGCGGGTCATTGCGCTTCACTGTGGCGCTCCCCCAAAAGTGTAGTGCGGGTCATGGGAGTTTGCTTGAATCATTGTCCTTTGTAAGGCCGGCCAAAGCAGCGACGGCCAGCCTTCTCCAGCAAATCAGACGGGTAACCCGCAACGACGATTGAGCTACGCCAGGCTCCGACGAGCCAACTTTTCGGTCACGCGCCGCACGACGCTTCAGAGTACGAAGCTGACGCCGTCCTGTCATCCGCGATTTGGACCCGCTGCATTGCACTGGTATGGTGTTGAATGATTTCCAAAAATACGAATTCCTTCCCGCAGGACCCCACTCGCCAGTCTCATTGGCGGCGGATATTTGGCGGGCAGCGCGTGAAGGTCATGCTGGTGACCTGCCTTATATTTTTTCTGCTGATGTTGCCGGGATGGCTGGCATCGTATCGCGTTCTTGGGGTTCGTCTATTGTTGGTGGGTTTTTTGGTTCTTTTTGTCTATGGACTCTTCGAGCGGTTGCCAAGGCGATTGCCCAGGTGGATTGCGCGCTGGGCGTTTCAAGTCGTGGCGGTCGCAGTGGCTGTGCCGATCAGCACCGCCATCGCGTACGCGATCACCACGCTTGGCGAGCCGCAACCCTGGTGGCAGAGCCAGGGGCGGCTCATCGGATTCGGCCAGATAACGGTGATGGGCCTGCTGGTGTCACCATGGATTGTAGTGGTCGCCCTGCTACGGCAAATCAAAGACGAGGCTAAAAAGGTCGCACTGACGTTCGAACTCGAGCGCAGCGAGTTCGAGCGCAGTGCACTCGATGCGCGATTGCGATTGCTACAGGCCCAAGTCGCGCCGCATTTTTTGTTCAATACCCTAGCTAACATACGCGAATTGGTGAGCACCGGATCGCCACGGGCGGCGCCGGTGCTGGAGAGCCTGATCGCTTACTTGCGCGCGACGGTGCCGCGCCTCAACGAGCCCGCCAGCACGCTGGGCCAAGAAGTAGAATTGGTCGATGCGTATCTCAATTTGATGCACATGCGCATGCCCGACCGGTTGCAATTCAACGTCGAAGTCGATGACAAAGCGCGTTCCCTGGTGTGTCCGCCGATGACCTTGCTGACCTTGGTCGAAAATGCCATGCGCCACGGCATCGACCCTGCCGAGGTTGGCGGCCGAATCGATGTGAAAGTGAGCGTCGTTGAGGGCCGCGGCCGCGTAGACGTCACGGATTCCGGAATGGGCCTCACCGGTGGCAGAGACGGACTGGAAGCAGGAGCAGGATTGGGAACCGGTCTTGCTAACCTGCGGGAACGTTTGCTGCTGGCGTTCGCTGGCGATGCCCACGTAATGCTCAGCGAAATACTGCCGCATGGTGTGCGTGCCTCGATTGATTTTCCCGCGCGAAAGGACGGGCAATGACCATGCGAGTTATCGGTTTGATCGTGGACGCCAGTGAGCGCAGCATTGCGTCGAAACAAACGGTTTTGGCTTGGGCCCAGGAGAGCCGGAAGTCAAGGCAGGGATGCCCGTTTTGGAGAGGAGAGGCACTGTGCCAACAGCATTGATCGCAGACGACGAACCCCTGCTGCGCGAGTCCCTCACCCGCCTGCTGGCACAGACCTGGCCGGAACTTGACGTGATCGCGCAGGCGCGCAACGGCCGCGCAGCGGTCGAAAGCTTTGAGGCGCAGCGACCCGACATCTGCTTTCTCGACGTACACATGCCGGGTCTGTCCGGCATCGAAGCGGCGCGCTTCATCGGCCGCCGTGCACATGTGGTGTTCGTTACCGCTTACGACCAGTATGCGGTGCAGGCGTTTGACCAAGGCGCACTCGATTATCTGGTAAAGCCGGTCGAGCTCTCTCGCCTCATGGATACGGTGATGCGGCTTAAAGATCGCCTTCGCGCCACGCAGGAAATTCCCGATACCGGCGCCTTGCTCGATCAGCTGGCGGCACGGGTTTTCAAGAATGCGCCCACCTCGTTACGCTGGCTGCGCGTTTCGGTTGGGCAGGCGCTGCGTCTGGTGTCGGTGGACGAAATCGACTTCCTGCGCTCGGAAGACAAATACACGCTAGTGGCCTGGCATGACCCGGCGGGTGTTCTCGCCGAGGGCCTGGTGCGAACGACGTTGAAAGAACTCATCCATCAGCTCGATCCCGAACAGTTCGTGCAAGTGCATCGCTCGGTGGTGGTCAACCTTCGCGCCATCAAGCAGGTAACGCGTGGCCACAACGAGACGGCCAACATCCACTTGAAACATCGCAGCGAAACGTTGCCGGTGAGCCGCACCTTTTTGCATCATTTCCGAATGATGTGAGGCGGGACGGCAATAAGTTGTGCATCCCATCCTCAGGGATCGTGGCCTGTCAGTTTCAGACGCGGCTCATCACACCGGCCTTGCCCGCTGCCTTCGCGCAGGAATAGGATATGCCCCATACCGCTACCGGGAGCACAACATGTCGAAACAATTGAGCTATTGGATATTCGTATTCATCGCAACCTATCTACCTTTGACGCAGCCTGCAGTTGCCGCAGAAGGTAGCAGAGCCAATCTGGTCAGCGTTGAATGGCTCGCAAAGAACCTCAATGCCAGCGATATCGTCCTCATTGATGCATCGTTTGGCCAAGTGTACGCGGCCAAGCACATTCCCGGTGCGGTCAACGTCGATGTGTTCAGTTTTGGTGGGCGTGAGAACCTGGCCGCGGAAATGGAAGGGCGCATTCAGTCTTGGGGTGTAAGCAACGGGAAGAAAGTCGTCATTTATGATCAAGGTGGCACATACATGGCGACCAGCCTTTTCTTTGACCTCTATTATCATGGGTTCCCGCCGGCTAATCTGTTTGTGTTGGACGGTGGACTATCCAAATGGCAAGCGACAGGCGGCGCGGTGACGAAGGGCCCTACCCCCAAGCCGGCGCCGGGAACCTTCCGTGTCACTAAGCTTAGGGAAGAGGTGCGGGTAAAACTGCCGGAATTTCTGGTCGCCTCGGGGGACCCGGTAAAAAATGCGCTGGTTGAAGCGTTGGATTCTGACCAACACTTTGGTGGCGCCAGGTTTTTTGACCGGGCCGGCCATATCCCGAACGCCATCATGACACCCAGCGAGGATTTCTTTAACGCCGACAAGACCTTCAAATCTGCCGAGGAAATCCAGCAGATGATGAGCTACTTGGGTATCAAACCTGAACAACAGGTTTACACCCACTGCGGCGGTGGAATCGCTGCCAGCGTGCCTTTCTTCGCCATGAAAGTCATGCTCAGTTACCCTAAGGTCAAACTCTATAAAGAATCCCAGCTTGAATGGCTGCGTGATGACCGGGGCCTGCCGTTCTGGACCTACGACGCGCCAAACATGATGCGCGAAAAAAATTGGTTGAGTGGATGGGGCAACCCGATGTTGCGCAACTTCGGCGTGACGAAATTGAATGTGGTGGATGTGCGATCGGCAGCGGCCTACCAACAGGGACATATCCCCTTCGCGGTCAATATTCCCGCGGAGATCTTCAAGCGTAACCTCGCCACACCGGCGAACCTGGCCGACGTACTGAGCGCAGCAGGTGTCGATGCTGCCTACGAAACCGTGATTGTTTCTGATGGCGGATTGAACGCAGACGCCGCCTTGTCCTTCCTCATGTTCCAAGAGCTGGGGCAGAAAAAGGTTTCAATCTTGACCGGCTCTGCAGATGATTGGGAGCTTGGGGGCTTTACCCTCACCAAGGAGCCGACCACGGTTGGCCCCCGTAAGTCGCCGAAAGACCTTGCCGTCCCTGCGACGAATTATCCGCACAATGTTCGTTCCGGCCTCATCACCAGCGAACTAAAGAATCGCCCTGGGTTGTATCCAAAAATCTATATCGCCTCAGGCAAAGCGATCCCGTCCAAAACCCAAGACGGAAAAGTCATACATGTGCCTTACACAGATCTGGTGACTGCCGAGGGCGCCCCGAAAGCGGCCAAGGATATCTGGAGCATTCTGGTCAAGGCTGGTCTCCCGCGATACGCCGAAATCATTTGCATCGCCGACGACCCGGGCGAGGCCGCGGCCAATTTCTTCATTTTGAAGTTGCTTGGGTACCCGGATGTGAAAGTGCTGGTGGCGTAGGGCCGTTGCCCCATGGGCTTGCAAATTTTCTGGAAAGCTCTAGTGGCCTGTTGAAATTCGCATGATTTTCTTCGGTGCATCCCGATTTTGGGAATATCGAGTTTTGATGCCTCACTCTTATCGCTGATCGACTACCTCCGTCTAATTGGGAATGACTGCTTGCCGGCGATCTGGTTGCCACTCTTGCATGACCGATGTTGGCCGGTTTGCGACGTTGACTTCTTAAAGTCTAAGGGGCAGGGTGAATTGTTTTGCCGAGTGAAGTGATTTATTAAGAGAGAAGTTCTTCCCCAACGCCTGCTGTCGCGGGCGTTGTTGTTTGTGGTGCTGACAGGTTAGGCACTGGCGCGCTGCTTGGGTTTCTGAGACTTGGCCGGCGTGACGGGCGCACGCACCTCACTGTGGCGCTCCAGCGTGCCGGCAACCTGGGTCCTCACGATCATCGCATCGAGCACCATCCTGGCAACCTGTCCTTCTGCGAGCGGCATGGCAGCGAGCGCCTCGAATTACAGTCACAGTTCATTGTTTGGTCCGCGTTCAGCTTCGTCGAACAGTAGCGCATCAGCGCTGACCGACAGAGCGATTGCGAGCCGCTTCAACAACTAACGGGGCCAGGCTCGCATTGATTTCCGCTGGAAGCTGTATTTGAAAGAGAGAAAACCACCCCCAACGCCGGCTTTGGGGGCGTTCTTCATTTCACCGCTACAACAGGCGGTTACTTATCGTCGTAGATGACGAACCCGATGCGGCGCTTGGCGATGGTGGGTGACATCAACTGACGCAGCGTATTGGTGATGCCGGCGATGGCCTGATCGCGAGTCGAGCGTTTCTTCTCGATGCGCTGCTCCAAGGCCTTCAACTGTCGCGCCAGTTCCGCGTTCGAGGCCAGCAGCCAGCATTTCGCGCAACTGCACGAAGGCGCGCACCGTGTATACGCTCACCTCCACCGCGCGCAGCGTGTTCAGAAGGGCCGACACCATCAGCGCCCCATACTCGGTGAGCGCCAGCGCGGCTGCGAACTTGAGCTTGGTGAGGTGGTGGCAATTGGCGACCACCTCATTCTTCTCGGCCAAGGTAAGTCGAAACATGAAGTCGTACGGAAAGCGTTCGCGATTGCGGCGCACCTGTTCGTTAAGCAGTTCAAGGTGGCCGTCATGATGGCACCGCGCTCCGTAAAGGCCAGCGGCAGCTTGCGCCGACCGCCCCAACTTGAAGTCGCAAATTGCGACGTCAAGTTGGCAAACTTTTCAGCCGGCAACTCGAAAATAAAATCTGCCGGGAATCGACTCTGATTCCGGCGCACCTGTTTGTTTAATCGCCTGGTTTCCGCGCCGTACAGTTCTGCGAGGTCCGCGTCGATGATGACTTTCTGTCCGCGCACCGTCAGGATGCGGTTCTCGATGCGGGTTGGCACCATGGTTTTACCCACCGTTGCCGCCCCTGCTGTGCCAACACCGTATCGAGCATCCGCATCACGAACGGCTGCTGCGTGCGCGGCAACTGGCTGATCTTCTCCTTGTGCCGTGCGAGCTTCAGCGCCGAAATGCGCTTCTGCACTTTGGTGGCCGGTTCGCCCATCAACTCTTCCAGCGTCACCGCCAGCGTCCTCGCCAGCACCGGCAGCGCCGAGACTGGCACCCGCCGCTAGCCCAACTCGTGGGCGTTCAAGGTCGACTTCGCCTTTCTCTCAACCGGAGGCGACATTGCAGAAATCGGGATCAAAGAGGTAGTGCGCGCACATCATGGCAAAGCGCGCATTAACCACACGGCCTTTGCCGTTGTTGATCTTGTCTACCGCGGTCTTCAAGTTGTCGTAAATGCCGCGTCAGGGAATGCCGCCAAGTGCGGTGAAGGATCGCGTGTGGGCATCGAACAGCATTTCGTGGCTCTGACTCGGGTAGGCCACGACCCAGAATGCACGACTGGAGCAGAGTGTCAGATGCGATACCTGCATGCGCCGGTAAATGCCGCCGATGACCAGCCCTTTTTCGCTCCAGTCGAGCTGAAACGCTTCGCCCAGTTCGAACTTCAGCGGTATGAAAGCGTGCGGCGTCTTGGCATTTCGTCCGCGCCATTGGCGGATGAAGTCGGTTACACGGCTGTAGGCACCCCTGTAACCGTCGGCTTTGATTGGGGCAAACAGCGCCTCGGCAGTGCGCCTGTCTCGCTTGACGCGGTGGGCGTTAGCGTTGAGTGCTTGTTCAAGCGTGGCGTGGAACGTCATTAGTTTCGTGGCTTTCCCGCTCCTGCGGTATCTCGGCGGTGCCGCTTGCTCTGCACCCCTAGGCGACGCGCGTATCGTGTTGCGCGCCAAACCCGTTTGTTTCGTTATTTCATGCAGCGACAGCTTGTCGCGCTGATACATCCGTCGAATCTTGTTTAATATTTTCATGGTGATCACCCTTTATCTCCTGCCTGTAAATTAGGCAGGGCAAGTAGAACACCCGGGTTAATTTTGAATCGGCATAACCA
>JAYVKG010000039.1:0-14682 GCA_043768625.1 Betaproteobacteria bacterium | reverse complement strand
CGGCAGCGTTGGGCTGGGGCTGTATATCGTCGAACAGATAGCCAAAGCACATGGCGGCAAACTATGCGTCGTGTCCACAGCGGAAACGGGCACCACCTTCACCGCCCACTTGCCCTGCAACTAGATTTCCAAAGCCACCCGCTGGCAATCGGGCGCCTGTTTAGCACTGTCGACTGACAGCGACTTCCAAAGCCGATGAAAGCGCGACAAATTCGAAGCAACATGCGCTGCACGCGGACAAAGGCAAGCGACGATGCTAACGTTGCCTGAACTTTTCTATGCTTTGGATGGAGATAGGAAAGTTCTCTAAATAGGGTCGGATAAACTTACATTCATGCAAGAACGCGCTCCTACATACAACTAAATGTGCAATTAAAACAGTCTTTTCCGTAAATGGCACGTAATTTGCTTACACTCTGTCGTGACTATTAGTTTTTCCTTACCTTAATATCCCGGGACATAAGCAAATGAACAGAAAAAAACTCATGCACGCCGCAGTATTTGCAGCCTTAGCGATGGGTCTGGCTAGTACGGCGGCCCAGGCTGACCTCATCACCAACGGTGGCTTTGAAACCGGTGACTTCAATGGCTGGACGGTCAATGCCAGCGCTACCATCGTCGCTACCGGTGGTGCCAATGGACAGAATCCGCATTCCGGGACTTTCTGGGCGGCGCTCGGGGATACTTCGTCGGCTTACCCCTTTGGCACTCTCTCGCAAACGGTCGCTGACATTACCGGCCAGACCTATTTGCTCAGTTACTGGCTGCAAAGCGACGGTCGCGCGCCAAATTATTTCAGCGCGTCGTGGAACGGCACCACCCTTGCCGGCAGTGTCCTCACCAATGTGGGCTTCACCGGCTACAATAATTATCAATTCACCGTGACCGGCACCGGTTCGGACACACTGACCTTCCACGAGCAGAATGTGCCGGGGTTTTGGGCATTTGACGATATTTCATTGAATCAAACCGCCGCCGTACCCGAGCCCGCGACCATGACCTTGTTGGGCCTTGGCCTGCTTGGCCTTGGATTTGCCCGCCGTAAACGCACTGGCTGATTGCTGTCTTACCGGCTGGATTGCCCGATGACCCCGGCCCTGGTGCCGGGGTCATTTTTTATGGCCGGCTTATCCGCAGTGTTGGCCCGAAATTACGCTTCAGGCGGCTGATGATGCAAGCGCGGTGGCTGCGCCGCCCGTCCGCGTCAGCACCAAACCATTGCGGGCTGCCACCAGTTCGGCGAGAATCGCGATGGCAATTTCCGGTGGGGTGCGGCTGCCGATCGATAGACCGACCGGGCCGTGAAGCCGGGCCACTTGCGCTGCACTAACATCAAATTCCAACAGACGTTTGCGGCGCTCCTCGGAGGTTTTGCCGGAGCCGACCGCACCGACATAAAAGGCGCGCGTTTTGAGGGCTTCGATTAGTGCCATGTCGTCAAGTTTTGGGTCATGCGAGACAGCGACGATCACGGTATGCGGATCGGCTTTGAATGCAAGCACCGCATCGTCCGGCATGCCGTCCAGAAACGTCGTTCCCGCCACCCGCCAGACCAGACGATGTTCTTCGCGCGGGTCGCACACCGATACCTGAAAATCCAGCGTCGCGGCGACCTCAGCCAGATAGCGGGCAATTTCTGACGCGCCAATGATCAGCAAACGCCAGCGCGGGCCGTGGATACAGACAAATTCCTGATCGTTTCGACCAGTGCAATCGGCTTCTGCGGCGGGCCGGAATTGCCACTCGCCGGTATTGAGATTGACTGCCCGGGCGAACACGTCCCCGGCGGTTATTTTCTTGAACAGCCTGTCCAGGCGCACCCTATCAACCGCCGATTCGATTACGACCTCAAGTTCACCGCCGCAGGGCAGACCAAATCTTCGCGCTTCATCCGCAGTGACGCCATAACGTTCCAGAATTGGCCTGTCCCCGAAAAATATCTCGCGGCGCGCCACCAGGTCGTCCTCGATACAACCACCCGAAACGGAACCGATCACGACGCCGTCATCGCGCATCGCCATCAATGAGCCAGGCGGACGGGGACTGGCACCGAACGTCTGCGTTACCGTGACCAGCCAGATGCGGTGTCCCGCACCCAGCCATTCGCGGGCGTGTTCGAGGACTTCAATATCGAGCGATTGCATAGCCGGGTCGGGTTTTGCGCGTTAGCGCAACGCTGAGTCTGCCTGAACCGCGGTGCCCAATGAAGCCGTGGGTACGCCGGGTGGCACCACTGGATTTAACTGCAGCCCGAAATGTTCCGATACCGCCCGCTGATACGCATCAAAATAAGCCGCCGTCAAATTGTGATGCGAGCCACCTTCGACCCGCAACAAGCGCTTCGGCGACGTCGCGGCAGAATACAGGCGCTCGGACATGCCGAAAGGCACAATATTGTCTTCAGTGCCGTGTACCAGCAGGATGGGCACGGTCACGACCCGCATGCGGTCCAGATTATCGAAGCGTTGCGTAACCAGCAGTCCGACGGGCAGAAAACCCCATTTGGTTTCCCTGATCAAGTCCGGGACCGATGTAAACGCACTTTCGAGAATCAATCCGCTTGCGGTCTTTTCCTTGAGCGCCAGATGGGTTGCCATGGAACTGCCCAGTGAGTGGCCAAAGATGAATTGCTTAACCGCCACGGCTGGCCTGCGCGGATCAGCAGGATCGACTTTCAGGTAAGCCCAGGCCGCTTCTGCGTCCTCGTTGGCGGATTGCTCGCTGGGTGCACTGCCGTCGGCGAAGGTACTCTTGCCAAAACCGCGATAGTCGATTGCCAGTACTGAAAAGCCCATTTTGTTCCAACGCGGAATGCGCGTCCCGCTACCGGTGAGATTCCAGCGCGCACCATGCAAATAGAGTAACGCCGGCGCGTTTTTGTCGGCGTGCGGCGACCACCACGCGTAGAGCTTTTCGCCCTTCTTGCCCACCGGAATCCACACTTCCTGAACGCCTGCAGGCAGACCACGATACCCCCGCCATTCACCCTGGACAGGACTGAAAATCCATTCGCCCTGCTTGGTTTCGAGGAAGGCACAGCCGGCAGACAAAGCGACCACCGTAACCACCAGCAGCCGCGCCATTGGCGAACGTAAAAAAGTTTTTACACCCATCGCATGGCTTTATCGTGATGCAGGGGCAGGCAGGTCTGGCAAACGAATCGCAAATGCATCGCTGCTACTTTCAGATCTTGAAGGGCAGTTCGCGCAAACGTTTGCCGGTCAGCGCAAATATTGCATTCGAAACCGCCGGCGCAATCGGTGGCGTACCTGGCTCGCCCACCCCGGTGGGTGCGGACCCGCCTTGAATGATATGCACCTCGATCTTTGGCATGTCGGCGATGCGCAGGACCGGATAATCGTGGAAATTGCTTTGCTCGACAACACCGTCCTTCAACGTCACCTGTCCATACAGCGCGGCGGACAATCCAAATGCAATGGCGCTTTCAACCTGCGCCGAAATCGTCAATGGATTCACCGCGAGCCCGCAATCGATGGCGGCAACCACACGATGCACCTTGATCTTGCCTTTGTCGACCGAGACTTCAGCGACTTGCGCGCAGACCGAGCCAAAGCTTTCATGCACCGCAATGCCGCGTGCCATGCCGGCAGGCAAAGGCGTGCCCCAACCCGCCTTCTGTGCCACCGTCGTCAACACAGCAGCAATACGCGGATGCTTGCCAAGATACTCGCGACGAAACGCGACAGGATCCTTGCCGGCCGCATTGGCGAGATCGTCCATCATGGTTTCCATGACGAAAGCCGTATGCGTGTGTCCGACCGAACGCCACCATAAGCCTGGTACGCCGGTTTGGGTGGTGTGCAAGCTGGTCTGCATGCCAGCAATGTCGTAGGGGGTATCAGCGACCCCTTCCACGCTGGTTGCGTCGATGCCGTTTTTGACCATCATGGGTGCAAAGGCGGTGCCGCCAACAATTGACTGACCGACGATGGTGTGATCCCAGCCGGCGATTTTGCCCGCACTGTCCACGCCTGCCGTCACGCGGTGCACGTACATCGGCCGGTAGTACCCGCCCTTGATGTCGTCTTCCCGCGTCCACACGGTCTTGACCGGTACTTTGGCATCGCGCGCAATTTCAACCGCTTCAATCACATAGTCAGAAGCGGGGTTGGCGCGACGCCCAAAACCTCCTCCTGCCAACATCGTGTTCAGCTTTACCTGCTCCGGCTTTAACCCGGCGACTTTTGCCGCCGCCGCCTGGTCGACCGTCTGAAACTGCGAGCCAACCCAAATTTCACAGCTGTTGGCATTGATGCTGACCGTGCAATTCAGCGGTTCCATCGGCGCATGGGCCAGAAACGGCACTTCAAACTCGGCAGTGATTGTCTTGGTGGCCGCCTTTAGCGCATCGACATTACCCGCCTTGGCGACGACGCCGGCGCTTAGTGCAAGTTCGCGATAGGATTTTTTAAGGTCAGCAGAATTTGCTTTTGAGCCCGGCTCCAAATCCCATTCCACCACCAGCGCATCCCGGCCGGTCTTCGCCGCCCAAAAAGTCTTTGCCACCACCGCGACGCCGTTGGCCGTTTGAATAACATGTGTCACGCCCGGCACGCCGTTGACTTTGTCGGCGTTGAAGCGTTTCACCCTGGCGCCAAAGATGGGCGGATGCCGGACCACGGCCGTGTGCAGATTCGGCACCATTTTCGCCGTGACATCGAGCCCAAATTTTGCACTGCCATCAACCTTGGCCGGCGCGTCAATCCGCCGGGTCGGCTTGCCGATGATTTTGAAATCCCTGGCGTCTTTCAGATTCACGTTTTCCGGCACGGCTAACGCGTTGGCCGCGTCCGCCAGTGTGCCGAAGGATTCTTTCTGCCCTGCCGGACCGATCACCATGCCGTTTTCCGCGCGGCAATCGGCGGCGGCAACCTGCCATTTGCTTGATGCCGCCGCCACCAACATGGCGCGCGCGGTCGCACCAACCGTGCGCATCTGTGTCCATGAATTCACCACCGACGAAGAACCCCCGGTCATCTGCATGCCAAACATGGTGTGGGCAAATTGCGGCGCAGCAGGTGCCAATTCGGCGCGCACTTTCGACCAGTCGCAATCGAGTTCTTCCGCCACCAGCATGGGAAGAGAAGTCATCACCCCCTGACCGAATTCGAGATGTTTTACCTGCACCGTGACCGAACCATCGCGCGCGATGCGCAAGAAAGCGTTTGGCGCGGTGGCAGGCTTTGCGGCTGCCTGTGCGGCAGCGATTTTGTGGGCCCCGGGAAGATAAAAACCGATCACCAAACCACCGGCGGCACCAGCAGAAGCCTTGAGGAATTGACGGCGTTTGGCGGCGGGGACAGAAGCGGGGTTACACTCGGCGGCGGTTTCAAAAATTTGTTTCATCATGGGTTCCTATGCGCGAACTTTGGTGGCGGGTTTGGTCGCCGCCGCCGGTGGCTGGACGGGACCGCCAGCGGCCGCTACTTTAATTGCAGCGCGAATGCGGTTGTAGGTGCCACAACGGCAAATATTGCCGCTCATCGCGGCGTCAATCTGAGCATCGGTCGGGTTACTCACTTTGTTGAGCAACGCCGTTGCGGACATGATCTGGCCGGACTGGCAGTAGCCGCATTGCACCACATCCTCGGCAATCCATGCTGCCTGCACCCTTTTGCCCATTGGCGAGCTGCTGATGGCCTCGATCGTCGTCACCCGCTTGCCGGCGACGGCCGACAGCGGCGTCGAACAGGCGCGAACCTGCTCGCCGTTAATATGCACGGTACAGGCACCACAAAGCGCCATGCCGCAGCCAAATTTGGTGCCGGTCATTTGCAGGTTGTCACGCAGGAACCAAAGCAATGGCGTATCTACCGCGAGGTTGGTCTCGAGGCGCTCGCCGTTAACGCTGAAGCGGATCATATTTTTCTCGATTTGAAAGGGAAGAATGGACTGCGGGCCAAATGATATTGGCCAAAAATTAATTTTAAAAAAATTGTTGCAACAGACCGTTGTTATTGGAAATTTTACGCTGAAATCCTGCTCAGTTGAGCGTCGCTAAAACGCGGCTAGGTGCACAACCGGTAAACCTTGCGCAACCTTGTGCCGTCATTGAAAGACAAAACGCCAGCATTGGCGGGCATCGTGGCACACTTTTCGTCTGTAATCTGCGCCAGTGCTGGACTTTCGCTACCGCAAAATCCATGAATCCTTTCCGATTCATGTGCGCTAGCGCACCGACATGGGCAGTGGTGTCGCGCATTCTCTGCGCTTTACCGGCGATCATAGGCGAAGCACCGCAAACGCCAGTTCTTCAACCCTATTCCCGCAACGCACCATGAGTGGCATGCCGAAACCATTGAAAATCCTCCTTTATGCCGTCGCCGCATTGGCCTCGGTTCTGGTGCTGGCGGCCCTGGCCGTGCTTGTCTTCGTAGATCCAGATGATTACCGGCCCCGCGTGGAAGCAGCGATGTCGAAGGCATTTGGCATGACCGTTACCATCGAAGGAAAAATGGGCGTGAGGTTTATTCCGCTACTGAATATCTCACTGGCCAATGTGCGCGTGCTCAATCAGGGCTCTGAACTGGCGTTCGTGAAAGCCGGCAACATCGATATCGCACTGCTGCCATTGCTTCAGGGTGAAATTCATTACGGCAATATCTCCACCACCGGTTCCCGACTTTCAATCACCCGCGACCGCGATGGCCGGTATAACTACCAGCTTCCGCCTGCCGCAAGCCAGACATTTCGTCCACTGCAGCTGCCCAAAATCACCTTCGACGACCTGGTGGTCTCCTATACCGACAAACAATCTGCACACAGCGTCGAGTCCGGAAGTTGCAATGGCGAACTGACCGACCTGCGGCACCCGGGCGGCGCGCCATTAATGAAACGACTGTCGACGGCAGGAAAGTTCGCCTGCATGGAGCTGCGCAGCAAAAACACGGTTCTTAACGACCTCAAATTCTCGGTTGCAGCGACAGATGGTGTCTATGATTTCAAGCCAGTGACGATGCTTGCGTTCGGCGGCCAGGGCTCCGGCACGATGCGCATTGACCGTTCGGGCGAATTGCCGCTGTACCAAATTGCCTACGCGCTAACAAAATTTCGCATCGAGGATTTGTTCAAGGCACAATCGTCGGGCAAATCGATCCGAGGCCAAGTCGATTTTTCCACCACACTGTCGATGCGGGGGCATGGTCGTCGCGAAATGCGGCAGAGTGCCAGTGGCGAGATGTCTCTTTCCGGAACCAATCTCTCGCTGGCGGGGATAGACCTGGACCAGCAACTCGCCAAGTTCGCGTCCAGCCAGAATCTCAACCTGTTCGACGTGAGTGCCCTGCTGTTTGCCGGACCGGTTGGGTTGGCGGTCGCCAAGGGTTACGATTTTTCCGGACTCAGCGAAAAAAACGCCGGAACTACCCAGATTCGTACCGTGATTTCAAAGTGGAACGTGGAAAAGGGCGTCGCCCACGCCAAAGATGTCGCGCTGGCAACCAGCCAAAATCGCCTCGCCATCCACGGTAGCCTGGATTTTGTTGACGATCGTTTTCAGGACGTGACCGTGGCGCTGCTGGATGCGGCCGGCTGCGCCAAAGCGCAGCAAAAAATCAGCGGCCCGTTCGCGAAACCCATCGTCGACAAGTCCAATATCCTGATACCGATCGGGCCGCTGCTCAAATTTATCGACAAGGCAAAGACGCTGATCACCGGATCGGCCGCCAAATGCGAAGTTTTTTACAGTGGCGCGGTAGCGCAACCGGGCTAGCAGGACTTGCTCAAGGTTTCAGGTTCGAGGCAGGCCTGATGTAGTAGCCGGAAACTTTCCATGAACCATCCGGTTCGCGAAATGGCGTAACTGTTTCAATGGTCGGCGCCAGTTTGTCGAATGCGGTGGCGAACTGAATAACCACGGCGTCGCCACCGGCTAATTTAGCCACCCTTGGCGCATCGTTGCCTTTCATGAGCATGCGTGATCTGACCGCACCTATCGGCGTGCGCACTTTGCCCACCGCCTGCAGCCATTGCGCTTTACTGATGCCAGTTTGAAAGGTTGTCGCCGCACCGTCCCAGCTTTCGGCAAAGCTACCGGCGTCGACAATTGCCAACCACGATTCGGCTGCGGCAACTGCCTGGCTAATATCTTCCTCCTCACCCGCCTGCACCGCGCCAACCACCAAGATCAACGCCAGCGAGAACCCTGCGACAAATTTCTTCATACCATCTCCTGCAACATTTTTTTCACCAAAACCGGCAAATTGTCACGACCCGCCACACCCTGCTATGGCATCACCGCAGCCCGCCAGCGAAGTAATCCGATCGCGTACCACGCATAGTAGCCCGCCATCATGCCCACGATAAACATGGTCAGCGGGCTGCGACCAAAATCTTGCGTGGCCCGCTGGGCTTCCATCCCCGACAGCGCTGCCACCTGCACCAGCCGGAAGGCTACACGGGCCATCAATACCAGCGAAAGCGCGATGCCGATGTGCGCACTGGGCGTGTAAAAACAGTCCGCATCGGTTGTTTCGAATTTTGTCAGGCGCAGTCCCCACACCGCCAGTCCGATGCCGATCGCAACGCCCGCGGCCAGCGCCGCCAGGGCAGATGGTATTCCAAACACACCCAACCCGAGCAATACAATCAATAGCGGAAAAAGTACCGCTGTACAGCGGTGCCGCCACACTTTGGACTGCTGGCGTCCGATCAGGCGACGCATTCTTGCGTAGAGGCGCCATGCAATGAGCGGCAGCATCACGAGCATCACCATGTTGGTCGTGGTCATGGTTTTCCTGTCATCAGCGGCTGGTTGAAATGGACTGTTTCCTGATTCGCTTGCGAGCATCCGGGGGCTAAATATTTGCTGCCCCGGCCCCGTCGATTCCCTTCTGCCGGGCAGCCGGTGGTCCGCCCCGGTGCCGGCACATTTATTCCGGCGGTCGAAAGCCACCCTCAATCCAGGCAAGTGCGCTGGCCTCGCTCAGCTTGAAAGATGCGCCGACGCGCACTTTTGCCAGCGGAGGGTCATCGGATTTGCGTGCTTCCCGCGCGGTCAGAATGCCATACGGGTGCTCCTCGTCCGGAACGATATCCAGCGTGACCATCAGGGTCGCATCTTTGTTGACCACAACAACTTTCTTGTGCAGGGTGGCGTGCAGGTGCTGTTCGTGGCGACGGCGGACTTCATACGCTGTTTTAACCAGGGTATGAAACGCGTTGGCGTCGAGCGGCTTCGGGTTCTTCTTGTCTCTTCCCATCGTCCAGGGCCCGACCAGCGCCGGTTCGGGTTCGCCGTCTTTGGTCATTTCAACCGCCCAACCGTCGTCATCCTCATTTTTGATCACGCGCGCCGTCCAGCCGTCGTCAACCCAGTGGCGAGGCTGTTTGGGGGAGTTTGGTGGTGGTGTGGAGAGTTCGGTCATGTTGAGGTGGTTCGCCTGCTTAATTGCGATGTAACAGGATAACTGACATCGGCCCCCGCCGCGCCTCGCATCGGGGCGGCGGCCGCGGCGTGGAACATTGGGTGGCGGATTAACAACCAAACAAACCGCGCTATCATTCTCACATGCCGAAGAAAACCGTCAAACTGTTTGCCACGCCTGGCGACTGCGAAAGCGCATTTTACGATGCGTTCGAGCGGGCCGATCTTAATCTGATGATGGCCGTGTGGGCGGATGAACCGGGCATCGTCTGTATCCATCCACAGGGGTCGCGACTGGCGGGGCCTACGGCGATTCGGGCAAGTTTTACCGAGATATTTTCGCACGGCCCCACCGCGAAAATTAAAGTCAGCCAATTACGCACCCACCAGAGCCAGACGCTGTCGATTCACAGTGTGTTCGAGATTTTCAGCGTGCCAAACCGCCAGGAATCCATTCCGCCGGTGCTGGCAAGCAACGTTTATCTCCTCACGCCGTATGGCTGGCGCATGATTGTGCACCATGCTTCGCTTTCGCCGCAGGGCACGACCGTCGAAGAGCAGGGTGTGATGCGGATTTTGCATTGAAATATCCACGTCCAACATTGGCTGCTGTGTCTGGCCAGATCGCGGCGCTGGCGGTCGCGGTGACTTTTAACCTGTTGCCGGCATTCGCCCAATCAGCGGAACCCGTCAAAACCATTCGCACTGCTTATCGATCGGCTGAGAAAGGATTCGACTGCGCCGTAGAATCAGACGAATTCACCGGGACGCTTTGCGATCATATTTTCGATTCCCTGTTGCAGTACGATCACCTTGCCCGCCCCATCAAGCTACAGCCGCGCGCAGCGCAGGCGCTGCCGGAGATTTCTGCCGATGGTCACATCTATACGATCAAATTAAAACGCGGAATTTTCTTCACGGATCATCCGGCGTTCAACGGCAAGAAACGCGAACTGGTCGCAGCCGATTACGTGTACAGCATGAAGCGTCTGCTCGATCCGACCAACCGCGCGCAGTGGCAGTTCCTGCTCGACGGCAAAGTCGAGGGTCTGAACGAACTGGCCGACGAAGCAAAAAAAACGGGCAAGTTTGACTACGACAAACCGATCCGCGGCCTCGAAGCGATAGACAGCCACACCCTGGTGATCCGCTTGAAAGCGCCCGATTACAACCTCGCCTACATTCTTGCCATGCCGGCAACGGCAGCATTGGCACGCGAAGTGGTGGCGCAATATGGGATTGCGGTCGCCGAACACCCGGTGGGTACCGGGCCGTTTCGCCTGAAAGAATGGCGACGCTCGTCGCGCATCACGCTCGAAGCCAACCCTGATTTCCGCGAGGAATATTTTCAATCCGCCGGCGGCGATCGGTTGGCCGACGGCCAAATCATTGCGCATCTTAAAGGCAAGCGGCTTCCGCTCATTCAGCGCATTCAGATCGACATCATCGAAGAAGATCAACCGCGCTGGCTCGCTTTTTTGGGTCGCGAACATGATTACATCCGGCCGATTCCACCGCCACTGGCAGACTCTGCATTGCCCGGGGGCATGTTGGCACCAAATCTTGTGAAGGCGGGCATCACCCGTACCGCCGACGAAGTGGCGTGGCTGACCTACACCACGTTCAACATGGAAGACAAAACGGTCGGCGGCTACACGCCCGAGCGGATCGCATTGCGTCGCGCGATTTCAATGGCATTCCCTGTACAGGATGAAATTGCCATTATCGAAAAAGGCCAGGCGCAAGAAGCATTTAGCCCGATCGCCCGTGGCATGGCCGGCTTTGTCGATGAAAAAGCATCCTTTCATGAATACAACCCCGCGCGGGCCAAGGCGCTGCTGGATACCTTTGGCTTCATCGATCGCAAGGGCGATGGCTGGCGCGAGATGCCCGACGGCAGTCCACTGGTGATTGACCAGGCGTCGATCCCCGACCAGAGTGTACGCAGCCGTAACGAGCTTTGGGCGCGCGCGATGGCGCGCATTGGCGTGCGGATGACTTTCAACAAGGTCGAAAAACTACCTGAATTGAGGAAGCAGGCCCAGCTTGGCAAAGTACAAATGTTTAGCTATGGCTGGATCGCCGACTATCCTGACGGCGAGAATTTCCTGCAATTGTTCTGGAGCAAGTCGATTGGCGGCGCCAACTACACCTTGTTTTCGCGACCCGAGTTCGATGCCCTGTACGAGCGCATCAAAACGTTGCCGGATACACCCGAACGCACCGGACTCTACCAGCAGATGGTGCACATCCTGTGGGTCTACAATCCATGGCGCGTCAATACCTTAAAGCAAGGAACCATCCTGATGCATCCATGGCTGCTCAACTACAAGAAACATCCTTTTGCCCACGAGCCCTGGCGGTATCTGGATATTGATATCAGCAAATTACCGCCCCAGCTTCGGCAATGAACGACAGGTCGGTCACCCGCAGACAGTTGGCGTTTGGCACCCTTACCGCGGTGCTGGTGATTGTGCTGGGCTGGCAGCTCGCATGGTGGACCTGGCATTTCATCACGCCATCGCTGCGAACGGATGCGTTGATCAATTTGCCCGGCGCATTGCCCGACATCGCCCTGGGACGCCAGCTGTTCGGCGATGCCGGCCCGGCAACCAATGCCGTCACTACCAATACCTCTGCACCAACGAACATCCGGCTTAAAGGCGTTTTTGCGGTTGATGGCAAGACGCTGTCGGCCGCGGTACTGAATTTGGGCGGACGCGATCAGGCGGTCAAGCTGGGTCAGGAATTGTCGCCTGGTGTTTCGCTCGCCGAAGTGCAGGCAGACTATGTTGTCATCAATCGTGGCGGCATTGGCGAACGGATCGATCTCGACCGCTACGATGCCCGCGCCGCAAAGCCAGCGGGTGCCGCGACCACCGCGCCCGTCACCCAGTTTCGCCTGAACGTGGCAGCCACCGGCGCAAATGCCTACGCGCTCTCCCGTCAGGAGCTCAATAGCGTATTGCAGGATCCGCGGCAAATGGCCTTTACCGGTCGGATCGGTGCTGCCGCGAGCGGCGGGGTGCGGGTCGAAGACGCCCCAACCGGCTCGTTGCTGGACAAGCTCGGTATCAAGACCGGCGACATTATTACGGGTCTCAACGGCCAGCCGGTAAATTCACCGGGAGACTTGGCGCGCCTGTATCAGCAGTTCGGTACGCTGTCGAGTATTCGCGCCGAGGTAAGGCGCGCCGGATCACCGGTGATGCTGTCGTACACCATTCAAAATTAGGCAATGAACCGGCCGGCTTGCAACTGCTTGAAACAAAGGCGCATCACGATCCACTTGTAAAGTTAGAACACCAGCATAGGCGCGGCACGCGGGGCATTTTTGCGCCGAACGCCGCGCCCGATGGCGTTCTACGCAATTAAATTTAGACTTCCAGCAGCGTCGACGGGTGTCAGGCAATGGCCCCAGCGCCTCGCTTCATTGCGTTCGATATCCATCCCCGAAAACTTTTCGTCGCGTACTTGCCAGCCAGGGGTTGTTGCCGGCCATCGTCAAGGTCCAGTTAAAAGCCCGGCGGCCGTTCACCGGTCACGCCGGATACTTTTTCAAGCGCCATGCCGGCGTTTGCGATGGTGCCTTCATCAAACAACCTGCCGATCAGTGTGACGCCATGCGGTACCCGACGCGGCGTGGCAAATTTTGCCGCCGGATTCTGCGGGTCGGGTGCCCAGTCGCTGCGTGCTTCCGAGACCTCCAGCGAACCGGTACGCAAGGTAAGCGAAGGATGACCGGTGTGATTGGAGATCGTCAGCATTTCGTCACGCAAGGACGGCACCAGCAATAAGTCGACTTCGGAAAACACCCGAGCCATTTCCAGCGCCACTTTGCGGCGCATGCGATCGGCCTGGACAAAATCCACCGCCGACAAAAAACGCGATTCGCGAAACATGTTCGGCCAGGCATCGGGGACTTGTACCTTGAGCTGATTGGCACGTCCATCCAGTATGATTTCTTCAAAAGCCGCCGCGCCTTCTGCAAACAAAATCACGTTCAGTGACTGATAGGGCCAGTCCGGCAGCGTAATCGGTTTGAGGATCATGCCAAGCGCGGCTGCCGCTGCCAGCGCCGCGCGGTCGACCTCGGTGGCGGGATCTTCCTTCATCCAGCCGGGCAGATAGCCTATTTTCAAACCTTTAACCGAGGCACCGGCATCGAAGTTGAGTTTGCTGGAAACGCTGCCGATATCGCCGGCGTCGGGACCGGTGATGGCATTCAACACCAGCATTGCATCTTCCACACTGCGCGTCATGGGGCCCAGTTTATCCAGCGACCAACAGAGTGTCATTGCACCGGTTCGCGGTACCCGGCCAAAGGTTGGACGCAGGCCAGTGACGCCACAGCGCATCGCCGGACTGATAATGCTGCCACCGGTTTCGCTGCCGATCGAGAACGCCACCAAGCCCGCCGCCATCGCCGCACCGGGCCCCGCGCTGGAGCCGGACGCGCCCTCCTCCAGCAACCACGGGTTCATGGTCTGGCCACCGAACCAGATATCGTTCAATGCCAATGCGCCCAGGCTCAGCTTGGCAATGAGAATTGCACCAGCAGCATTGAGTCGTGCGACCACCACGGCATCGGCAGCCGGCAGCCGATTACGGAACGGCTCCGCTCCCCAGGTGGTGGCAATGCCCGCGGTGTCAAGAAGGTCTTTCACACCGTAAGGGATGCCGTGCAGCGGTCCGCGATACCGGCCGGCGGCGATTTCCTGATCGGCTTGCTTCGCCCGCGCGAGTGCGTGATCGGTCGTGAGCGTAATGACGCAACGCAGCCGGTCATCGAAACGCTGTATGCGCTGCAGATAGATGCGCGTGAGCCGCTCGGCGGTGAGCGCCCGGCTTTCAATCCAGCGCGATAGTTTACTCACCGGCGAAAAAGCGATGTCGTCGTCGCGCGCAGGTAGCGGCCCAGGATCGGCTTTGCTGCGGACGAAGCGATCACGCGATGGACCCACTTTCATGCCGGGCAACCGCGGATTCCATTGCGTTGCCGGTGCAACGTTATCCTCCAGCGCCAACTTGCGCGGGCCGGTGCGCCGCTCCAGCATGGCGGCCATCGAAGTGCGCCAACTGTTGGCGGCCATTTCGCGCTCAGCAACGCTCATGGTGACCTGCGCGAGTTTTTCCGCTTCGGCGAACGTCGTCGGCGAAACGGCGGGGCCGACGGCGGGCAAAGTGCCGAAGGTGGGTGGTGCACCGGGTGGCGCGGCGCCGGGTTTAGGTTCTTCTGCAAGGCTGGCCGTGAGGTTTGCCGTCGTCGCGGCCAACAGTCCGAGGGGCGCTTTGAT
>JAYVKG010000038.1:0-11991 GCA_043768625.1 Betaproteobacteria bacterium | reverse complement strand
GCGTGGTTGATCACCAGGCCCACCCCACACGGCCGACTTTTGAAGCGGCGCTAATGGCGGCTATCGATGCCTTTGCACCTGACTACATCGTGCTGGCCGGATTCATGCGCGTGCTGACGGAACAATTTGTCGGGCGATATGCGAAACGCATCATCAATATCCATCCTTCGCTGCTGCCGGCATTTCCGGGCTTGCATACGCATCGTCAGGCGCTGGCGGCCGGCGTGAAAATCCACGGCGCCACGGTACATTTTGTGATGCCGAGGCTTGATCACGGCCCGATCATTATTCAAGCCGCCGTGCCGGTGCTGCCGACGGACGATGAAGCCACACTGGCGCGACGCGTATTGACACAGGAACACCGCATTTACCCGCAGGCGCTGGGTTGGCTGGCCGCAGGCCGGCTCGCGATCACGGCCGGTGATGTCGTCGAGATTCGCGGGCTGGACGTTGCTGAAGGTATTGGGGATCAACACTTCCTCGTGCCGAAAGAATAGCGCTATGTTGCGATCGCTGGCGAATTTCATAAGCGCCATTTACGTGGTGTCGATGTCGCTTCTGGTGGTCCCCGCCTTTGCGCAGATTAATGCCGCCGCACCAACCTTGGTGAAAGCAAGCTACCGGATCTTCAAGGCGGGCATCTGGATCGGCACCATCGATGAGCAGTTCACCCGGGACGGCGACAAGTACAAGATCGTCTCTGAAACCGAAACTGCCGGACCGCTGCGTTTGTTCCTGCGCGATACCTTGACCGTATCGTCTGAAGGCACAATAGATGCTGGTGGACTTAAACCGCGCAGCTATCAATTCACGCGGCGCAATGAGCAGAAGAAAAACATTTCATCGGTGTTCGATTGGGACAAGCAGCAGATCGTGGCGCGTCACAGCGGCACCAGCGAGACATTCGATTTACCTATGGGTACGCAGGATCGGCTGTCGACCATGTACCAATTCATGTTCAGCGTGCCGCGCACCGCAGTGGTAAGCATGTGGATGAGCCAGGGAAAGCAAGCCGAGTTTTACCGCTATGGAAAGCTTGGCGAGCCGGTGCTGGTACTTAACAATGAAAATATACCGACTGTCTACTACGCGCGCGAGGCAAAGGCAGGCGAATCCAAAGCGCAGCTGTGGCTGGCAAAATCAAAATTTTATTTGCCGGTGAAGATCGTGTTCGAAGACCCGCACGGTGCGTCTCTTGAACAAGTGCTGGTGTCGCTGCATATAGAATAACGCGGGGCGGATTGAGAATAATGCGGGCGGATTTATCCGCCCGCAGGCTGCGCCCATGTCGGCGTTTATACCTCCGCGCCACCGGTGTATTCGAGAAATTTCTCCGGTGCCACGCGGATCGCGGCACCCGTAGGGCAGGCACGAACGCAGGCGGGGCCGCCGGACTGGTCTTTGCACATATCGCACTTCACCGCTTTTTTTGCCAGCGTTTTATCGTGGCTTTTCTTGTGCATGCCCGGCTCTTCACCCAAACCAAACATCAGCCAGGACATCAGCGTCGGCTTGCTCTTTGGTGGCTCGAGTGGTGCCATCTGGATCACCCCGTATGGACAATTGCGTTCGCAATTCCCGCAACCAATGCAGGTATTGGCAATGAATACCTCGCCGTTGGGCGAACGCCGGATAGCATCCGGCGGGCAGTCTTTCATGCAATGCGGATGTTCGCAATGACGGCAGGATGTGGGCACATGAACTTCGGCGAATGTCGGTCCGGCTTCACGCTTGAGACGCGATGTCCCGTCATGCGTTTCGGCACAGGCTTTTTCGCAGTTGTCGCAACGCACACACAACGCCTCGTCAATCAACAAGACATCCGTGGCTTCGCCCAATCCTTGCTTCATCAGGAACGAGATCAGATTGCCGGAATCTGATTTCGATTCCATTACCTGGTTCATTTTGATCCGTTCCATCGATTGCGCGCCCATCCGGGCCTGGATTGTGGAATGTGATGCCATTACCTCGATGAATCGCCGCGCGTCGAGCATGATGACTTCAGTTGGCACGGCCGCCCGTACGGTGGCCGATCGCGGCGCATCTGAAAGCAGCGCCATTTCGCCCACGTAATTGCCGGCGGCAACGTAGGAAAGGACAATTTCCTTGCCGGCGATCTGCCGCGATACGGTAACGGAGCCACGGCGAATCATATACAGCCCATCAGCCTTGTCGCCTTCGCTGAACAGCAGGTCATTTGTGGCATACCGCTTAAGTGAGGCGCTTTCGACCAGGTAGTCGACTTCCCTCTCCGGCATGGTCTGCGACAGGTAGTGGCGCACGGCGCGCTTCATCATGACCGAGTCGAGCGTCTTGCGCACCGATTCAACAGAGGCCAGCAGTTTTAACATGCTGCGGCGTGGCGTTTCCAGCAACAGCGTCCGCAACCCGGCGCGAATGGTGGCGGTACGGCGGCGTCCCGACAGCAAACCCATCTCGCCGAAGAACTCGCCCTTTACCAGCTCGAACTTGACCGGCTTGCCTTTCTGGTCGATCAACTCGACAGTCACGCTGCCTTCGACAATGGAGTAAAACGAATTGGTGTAGTCGTTCTGGCTGAACACAACGGTGCCTTCTTCGGGCCGATGGATTTCGCTTTCCATCAGCAGTTCGCGAAGTTGCAGTTGGGTAAGGCTCGATAGCAGCGAAACACTCTTTTGGATATGCAACACCGCCTCCGCAACGGTGGTGATTTTGACGTTCTTGAATTTAGCTTTGAGAACCGGCTCGTCGGCGGGCTCGACGTCGTTGCCGAGAATATATTCGATCGCTTCGTAACCTTGATTCATGGCCTGCTTGATCAACGGGTAGCCGCCAAGCGCGCCCACCACGTAGATGCCCGGCACGTTGGATTCATAGTGCGATGACAGCGCCGGCACCGCGTCCATATTGGCGTTGGGAAAAGTAATGCCAAAACTCTCAACTAGTTTGCGCGGCGGAATCGCCCCCAAGCGCGCAATGATGCGGTGACAGGGGATCGACTCCTGACCGGCAGGCGTGTTGGCAATGAATGCCATGGGAAATTTGTTTGTCGCCGACAGAGGGGTCGCATCGACGCGCTCGACAGTGGTGTTATAGCGGATGGCAACTTTGTCATCTTTGTCGGCGGCAAGAATTAGCGCGATATTGCCGTCTTTTACGCGGACGAATTCTTCAATGCGATTGATCAGGATGACGCGGTTCTGCTTGGCAAGCGCCAAGGCGTTTTCGATGCCGGCATCGCCCGCGCCGACCACAATGATGGTCTCGTCTTCGTATTCCGCCGGATCATCGAGCTGATATTGAACGTTGGGAAAGTCTTCGCCGGGCACGCCGAGCTTGCGCAGATTACCCTGCAGGCCAATCGACAATACGATGTGCTTGGCTCGTACCTCAGAGCCGTCTGCGAGCACAATTTGAAAGTCGCCCTTGACGCCTTTGATCGCGGCAACTTCGGCCCCATGACGCAGGTTGACGGCATGCTTCTTGAGTTGCGCTTCCCATATACCAAGAATATTTTCGCGGGTGCCCGCAGCAAAATCCAACGGACTGCGCAGCGGCAGGATGCCGGGCTCGGCCATTACATGCTTGCCCTTTTGGTACTTGTAAATAGTGTCGGCGAAATGATCTTTCTGCGCTTCCAGCAAGACGTGCGACACCTTTAGCTCCGCAGCGTGTCCGGCGGCCGAGATGCCGGCAGGCCCTGAGCCAATGATGGCAATGTCGAAGGGGGCATTCATGGCGTTACTCCTGCTATTGCGCGCGGTGGCGCTACCGTATTGGCGGCCGACTTGACAGCAGCGACCGTGCCAGCTTGACTGCGTAAATCCTTAAGCAATATCTCGAATTCCCTTGGTTTGTACTGTTCATCCCTGGCCAGTGACTGCGTTATCTTTTTAAGGCTGGCATTAAATTTTTGGGCAGAGGTCAGTGCGCCCTGCTTGGCAAGATACGCACCGATGCTGCCGATGGCCAGCGTAGCTTGCTCAGCAGCGGCGTAATCGCTATACGCACCCTGGATGCCATCCTCGATCAGGCGCGAAAGTACGGTTGCCATGGTCTGGCTGGAAAAAGTCGCGCCGGACATTACCGGAACGGTTTCCTGTGCGAGTTTTCTCAAGGCCGCAGCCTCAGCAAAGGCATCGCCGTCGCCAGCGATGGCGCGGTGCAACTTTTGCGTTTGCGCCGCAACACGATCGCCCAACTGCGGATCGATTGCGCGGGTAATGGCACGCAACATCAGCATGCTCGAATCATTAAGGCGCACCAACCCGGGGGAAATGCTTGGGCCGAACGCGGTCTTTGGTTTCCAGCGGTTCTCAGACATTGGATGATGGCAGGCATGGCAATCAAACAAAACCAGTTCCGGGAACACTCCATCCCGACCCCGTTTCGGATCAGCCAGAATATTCATAGTCTCGGAAACGGCAAGCGCCTGGCCGATTGCCCATGTTTTTGCGCCATCCCAGACTTTCTTACGCTCAGAATAGTCTTTGTCGACCACAAAATGTTTCGGTGCGATCTCAGTAAAAGTATCGAGCTCGAAGCTCATGCGCGGGTGGCCGGCACCCATGATGCGATGCGTGACCAGCTTGTCCTGATTTCCGTAATGGCACGACATGCACAGCTTGGCGCGGGCCACCGCATCCGAGGTGGGATACATCCCGTCGTCAATGTTGGCGGCGTGCTGCGCGGTGGCAGAGTCACCTGGCGCTACGTGAGTCTTGACCCATTTTTCGGCCGGCCCGTGACAGCTTTCGCAAGTTACGCCATCGGTGACCTTGAAGCGTTCGCCGCGACGTTCTTGCGGAATCACGTGGGCGTGGCAGTCCAAGCATATTTTGGCCTCATGGGCCGGCTGTTTCAAGCCCAGATTCCTGACAATACGCTGCGAACGCTCATTGAGCAAAATGTTGTAGGCCCGTGCATGCTTATCGATGCGCGACCAGGTGAGGTATTCATTTTGCAGCACGTTTGAGTCTTTCCAAAGTTTCACCGAGCCGTGACACAGGCTCGATGCGCAGGTAACGGTGCCCAGCGTCTGGTGTTGTGACTGGTAGGGCAACGGTTGCGCCATAACAGCCACCGAGGCGAGCGCTGCGGTCAGCATTACCACCCACCCAACCAATGTGGTCCTGGCCCGCAGGGTCGGCCAGCTCATTGTCCATCGCATCATTTCTTTGCTCCCCCGGGTCTGGAATCAACAAATCCAGCCCGATCAATTTCGTCTTTTACAGCCCACAGCGTTCCGTTGGGATTCCGATAGAACCTTGCCATTTCCTGACCTGAAAACGGTCTCGCCCCGATGCGGCCAAATACGGCGATTTGCCCGCCGGTCTCATCCACGCCGCGGTCGCGATCCAGCCCTTTGGCTACTGCCAGCGCTGCGGAAGCGGTCCGCCGCCAGGCAATCAACTGCGGCCTTGGTTCCGGCGAAAATCCGTAGAACTTCGGTTGCGAGTCGGGTGAGGTCAGCTGAATTACTTTAAGCCCGTTAACGCCGTCCGCCACGTAAGCGAACAGCGACGCATTGGTGGAACCGACCACCACGCCTTGCGCATCGTTGAGCTTGCCGTCGGCGGTGAAGCGCGTCAGCTCCAGCGGTGCATGCGGCTTCTCGATGTCGATAATAACAAGACCGTCGTTGCCAGCGGCGACGTAGGCGTAAGTGCGGGCGAGGTAAATGCCGCGTGCGTTGGTCAACGGCATGGTTGCGCTCCTTACCAGCGCCGGCTGTTCGGGCGACGTGACATCAATCACCTGCATACCGTCGGCGGTGGTGACGAACAGATAGCGGAACTGCAACGCGGATGCGCGCATATCGCGTAGCGGCAAGGTAGCGGCGACCGTGGGTTTGAGCGGATCGTTGAGATTCAAAATGACCAAACCCGCATCCGTTGCGACATAAGCATAATAGCCACCGATCGTGATGTGTCTGGCACCTTTCAGCACACCCCCCTCATTCCAGGTGATCGCGCGTGTGAGAAAGTTATTGCGAGGATCACCGTCGGCAAACGTATTCACGTTGGTCACGATCAGGCCTTCTTCGGCATCGACGATGAACGCGTAGTTGTAGATCGGGTGAAACGGCTGTTCCTCGTTGGTCACGCGCATCAAGTCGCCCTTGTTTCTGTCCGGGGCGATGGATTGATTGGTTGGCAGAGCCATGCAGGTCGCATTCTTGCTGGGGATGTGAGCATCGTGACCAAGCGGCGAGAACGGTGCAGAAATGATGCGTTGTGACACGCCCTTGTTCGCGATATTGGCCACGTCATACACGCGGAAGCCGCCTGCTCCCTCGGCGACGTACAGATATTCGCCGCGCAGCATCAGGCAGCGCGCCGCCCCGCTGGTAGTGTGGTTGTGTGATTCGGGCAATTCCTGACCACGCTTTTGATGATCGGCGAACCAGTCGGGGTAGGCATATTTTTGCAGGTAACTGCCAATCACCGCCTGCGGCTCATCCCATTCAGTGACCTTCACCGCTTCGACATTTTGGGTCGATCCGACCCAGGCGTTGAAGCCAACAAAGTTGACGAAATTTGTTCCCTGCAACAACAATTGCGCCATGATGGCATTGTTGTCGTTGGCCTGGCTCAAATGGCAGTCTGTACAAGTCTTGGTTTCGGTTTTACGTTCAGTGTGCGGATAGTGCGGCGCGAACGCCTGCGACGAAAAGCCGCTGGCGGAAATCGGTGGCTGCTGGATATAAATGCGCTCGCGATTCGAATTGGTCGAACTGAGCAGCAGAGCTGAACTGGAACGGATCGGCGCGATACGCCCGCCTTTTACCGGACCGTGTTTGCCGAGCTGGAACATATCGTCTCGAGCGACCTGCGGGTTATAGGTGGCATAGTTGCGCGTCTCCCCGCCTTCGTAATGAAGGCGCTCGGTCTTCCAGTTGGCCTGGATCGGCAGGTGGCAGCCCGCGCAAGACGTGGTCCAGGAGAGGTGACAGGTGTAGCAGGTCATTTTCTCGTTGGCGTGAGCGTATTCAGTCTTGCCGTTCGGGTCTGGCGGGCCCCATTTCCCATCCCGCCCATCCTGCCCCGCGTGCATCAATTTGGCACGTGCTGCTTTTTCGTTATATTTCGGGTGGCCGGGCGTAACACTATCTTTGACGAGGCTCATTTCCCACTCGAGTTCGGGATCCAGTGCGGACCGCTGGAACAGCCGACCCTCTTTCCATTCAAACCGCTTGCGACCATCCTGGGTACGCAATGTCAGCAGATCACGTCCACCCGGTTTTGCCGCGGGGCCGCTGGTTTGCAGAGTAGGATATTTGTTCGCGGTGCCATGACAATCCGCGCAATCGACCTCGACCGCGGCGGCGACTTCACCGTAGATATGCCCGTTGCCATGCGCGTCCTGCGAAAAATGGCAATCGACACAGTGCATGCCAACGTCGAGATGGATCGAGGTGAGATGCACGGCCTTCTGAAATTTTTTCGGATCGGTGTCGTCAACCGGCTTGTTTTCCTTGTCGAGCAAGGTGCCCTTGCGGTCGCGCTTGAATATGTAGCGGAAATTCCAGCCGTGGCCGTGGTAATCGGCGAACTGGGTGTCTTTGAGGGTGGGATTAAGTTCCGAAACTTTCTTCGAAAACGCCGGGTCGCCCCACAGGCCGCGAATCGAAGCCTCTTCGGGATTGCGATCCAGAATTTTGCGCGCGTCTGCGTCGGTGGGATATTTTTGTTGCTTCGGCCACATCGAAGGCGCGTCGGCCTCGTAGTCCCACATGGTGGCGCCGTAAAAGCTGTTTACGAATACGTTGGGTTGGTGCATATGGCAGACCATGCACTGCGATGAGGGAATGGCGCGGGTAAATTCGTGCTTGAGCGGATGACCGGACTGGTCCTTTGGAATGGTCGGATCCAGCGTCTGCGACTTGCCTTCATGGCCAAATTTGGCATAGGGGCCCGAGCGACTTGGGTCACGGTCATTGGCATAAATGGTGTGACAGGCGGTGCAACCCGAGGACCGATAGTCACCTGGCTGTTCGTTGGTGCCGAGGAACCAGAGATGGGGGTCGTTCAAACGCGTCTTGGTGATATTGATGACCGGTACCGCAATGCGCTGGCCGGTGCCGGGCCCCCGATTGGACTGCTTGATGTCGGGGCGACCTGGTTCGTCCAGTTTTTGTTGCGCGCCGCTGCTGTTGGGAATGCCCACTTCCGGGAAGCCTGAACTAATGACGCGACCACCGCGCTCAAAAACCCGAAAGATGTCGCCTGGAGGAATGGTCTCCCATGCGGGCAACGGTGCCAGTTGCGGCAGGATGCCCATCGCGATCATGTGGTCATTGACCGGTACCGGGTTCTTGAGCATGGCGCCGATGCTGTCTGCGGTGTATGCCTCCCCCAGAATATAGCGCTTGAAAGGCAGGATGCCGTTGTTGTAGGAAGCACCGCCCCACAACATCGCGCTGGTCGACATGAGGCTTCTTTCAACCTGCTGGACCGTCTCCAGGTGACAGGCGCCGCACGCATCGCGTGCGACCCGCAGGTCGCCTGGATTGATGAAGCGGATGAATTCTTTCGACTCTTTATTCAGCTTGGCATAGGAACCTTGGGGATTGGCCGAGTCAGGGGTGTGCCAGACCTTGGGAAAGCGCGGGCTGATGTGCGCGCGGGTCATCGCCATGCCATAAAGTGCGTCGCCTTTCCCCTTGTACTCTGCGTCTTTTGGTCTGTAGATCGCCGTGTCACCGCCGTGGCAATCGGTGCAGCCAAGCACGACGCCTGGATTGGCGTGCATGGTGTGCCGGTCTGTGCCGGTATGGCAGGACACACATCCCGCCGATTTCTTGTCAGCATCCTTCACCGATTGACGTTCGGGTGCCGGCGGATGATTCACGTAGTTAATGAACTGCGCCTTTTCGTGGTCGGCAGCGCGGGCAAACCCCGACAGGCAAACCACGGCGTACGTAAGTAACATCAATAGCCGGCGCGCCTTGCAGAACAAAATGCCGCTAGGAACCGCGCCAACGCTAGTGTTTAAATTTTGCACGTGTGAGGTCATTTCAATAGGTCAACAACAAATTCATGAGAACCGAATACTGCGGGCCACGCTTGTCTTCGTCGTAAAGTTGCTTCAATCCCTTGCCTGGCAACAGCGCGGCCGCCGATGCGTTAAAAACAATGTTTTGCGTCATGAAGGGACGAAATTGCGCGCCGATGGAAATGTCGACGCCGAGATCCGTCGACGGCGGGGACTGGTTGCGCAGCACCCCGAGCACCGCGGTGTTCATGAAATTCAATTTTGAAATGTTGGCGAGCACCCGAACTTCCGGCGTGAGATCGGCGTCTGCGCCGATGCCAAACAGGCGCAATCCCGGATTGACAAAGTTTGACTGTCCCTGGTCTTTCGACGAGCGCAGCGAGGGCAGCACGCCATTGCGTCCCGACAATGCCACCCCGCCGCCACCGATCAGCGCCACGCTTTGACGAATGAAGAAACTGGTATCGGCACCGGCGAATTGTGGGTTCTCCAGGATCGCGTCAAAGCCGGTGGCACGTCCGTCAAATGGATCCTTGTCGCCTGTTGCCAACAAGGCGTTGGCGCGGAGCCGCAGCCAGGAGAAATCCCGCGACAATTCCGCCGCGGCAAATCCCGCTCGTATCGTTTGCCTTTTTTGCGCGATCGGATTGCGGTCGTCGGTGCCGAGCGCAGCGTATAGCGACGAGGTGAGATTCCATACACCAAAGTGTCCGTCGCCGTTCAAGCCGAGATAAGTCACGCGATAATTATGCGGGCGCACGTCGCCGACCACGGCCGGTCGCACCAGGAAGCCGTTGGTATCGTAGTAATCGCGCCCTGCCTCGCGGTTGATGTTGTGAATGATCGTGGCTTGTGTGGTGTAACCCACCACCGGGAAATCCTGCTTGTAGACATTGGCGACGAAAAGATGATCGCGGCGCACTGGTTGACTCAGGTCGTTCAGTCCGCTGTTGGTATCTTTTTCGAGACGGCGAAAATAGGCCAGGTTGTACTGCAGATGATTATTGTCGCGTATGCCAAACAGGCGCACACCAACCGGCACATCCTGGAACAGGAAGCCGCGAAAATCCGCATTGAACGGCTGGATGCCGACGCGCACCGAGTCGAAGTCGAAACGGTCAGACACGTTGCGCAAATGCATGTCGGCAAACGCTTCCTGAATGCCCACATGGGTGTCGGTGCGGGTTTTGCCTTCGCGGGGATCTACCCTCAGCCCGCGCACCTCACCGATGATGGCGTGATTGATCTGGATGGCAGGTACCAGCCGGAATTCGTAATCCGGCGGCTTGAAGGTCGTATTACCTTTGAGTACGGCGGCGGAAAAAATAAGGGTTTCGACCAGCACGGTCTGGCGCGAGCGTCCAAACATGTCGTTGGCGCCGGCGCGATCTGACGATTGCGCCCCGACGGGCGTGGGCAGGCGCCGCGTTTCGATCAACGAATCCGAGATTGCGGACAGCGCCAAAAACCAGTCTGGCCCCCATTTTGCAAATGGTTCAAACGGCTTGTCGCCTTTGTATACGTTGTGGTTATAGGGGTCGTACCAGGGAAATTTGAAACCCAATGAATCCATGATGCGCCAGCGATCCGGCACCGACAGCGACTCGCGCGGCATCAGTGGTGTCGGCGGTGGCACCTGTTTGGGATCAATGGGTGGCAATTCATACTTGAGCGGGGTGCCCTGCGGGCGCTGCCTTTCAATCGCGTTTTCGTCGCCTGCGCCATCCCCGGACTTGCCGCCATCCGCAGGCAGTGTCTGCGCGAGACTGTTGGCCTGCATCGCGCCAAGCACCGCCACCAACACCAGCTTAAGCATCGGCCGCAGGCATGGGTGGCGGGACCAGGACCGGCTCATAGCCCCTCGCACACATTTTGTTCGGCCGAATCATTGAACGGCGCCTGCGGACAATTGACGTAGCGCAAGCGCGTGCCTTCGCCGCGCGGGGCCAGCAAATCGGCGCGCATCGCCTTGGGTGCATGACCGATACCGTTGCCGAGAATTTTGCCGGCGTTGGCCAAGCCGAGGAAAGACACCATGTCATCCTGATCAATGCCGTCGCCAGAGATACCAATGCCACCGATTATTTGACCATTGCGGTAAATTGGAAACGAGCCGGGAAATATCTGGATGCCATTTTTGGCGCGGGCTAAACCGGTGCAACCTACAACGGCCGAACCAGTGGCGGAGGCAATGATGGCGTTGTAGTTCAAATCGAGTTGCAAGCCCAGATGAAACGGGCTCCAGTTGCTATATGGCGTGCTGAATGGACCGGGCTCGGTGCCGCTGATCCCGTCCGGGAAAAACGGCCGCGACAAATTACCGATGGCCCGATTGGAAAAAGCGATACCGTTGGCAAACATGGTGGGGTCGTTGAAAAACTGCCGCGCTGCGGCCATGTATGCCGCAAACGTTCGATAGGCAGGCACCGGATTGCCGCTGGCCCCCAGATAATTGGCGGTGGGCAGGGCCGAGATGTCGGCCGCGGCGCTAGTGAGCGAAAACAGCAGCGCGGAGCGCGCTTTTTGCAGCGAAACATCGGTGCCGAATACCGGCCCGTCAGGCGTGCGCACCAGTCCGAGCACCTCGCCCTGAGAATCGACAACAGAAATGGTGACCTGAACCGCGGACCCGAGGGGTCGACGGATCTGTGCGCGTGCGCGATTGGCAATTTTGAGAGCCTCCTGCATGATGGTGGTCACCTCGGCAAGCTTTAGCTGGCCATCGGTTCCGTCGCGCGCGGGATAGCGGTTCTGGTTGTTGCTGTCCACCAGAATAAAGCCGCCCTGTGCGGCGAAGGCACCGCTATCGGCGCGATAGCCGGACGCCGCATTGCCAAAGGAAACTCCCGCGCGAAGCGTGCCATCAAAGTAGCCTGCCATTGGCACGATGGTGCCCGCGAGAGTCGCAAATGCGGGCACTTGCGCGGGGTTCGACAGGGTGGCCTCTGAATCCACGTACCTGAAGGTGCGGCCATCCGCGGTAATGCGATTGGCGCGAATATCGTCGGGGGC
>JAYVKG010000037.1:0-1841 GCA_043768625.1 Betaproteobacteria bacterium | reverse complement strand
CACATAGCCCACCGATGCGCCGTCCATCACGGCGTCGCGCAGCAGGCCGCTAAGCTGGTCAATCTCGCTGCTGCCAAGCAACGCAAGGGACAATACTTCGCTCATTTCAGCCGGCAGCCGAATGCCCGCTGGAACCAAATCCGCCGCGTGAAGTGGTGGTGGAACCGATGGACTTGCCCGAGTGTGAGGGCGACGAAGAGCCGCCGCCGTAGGCATAAGGGTGGCCGTAGTAATGGGTAATCGCGCCGTTACCGGTCGGACGATCGTAGGCGGGCTCGCAATCGGCCGGCTTGTTGCCCCAATCGCTGAGACAATCCTGCTTGCTCGCATACACGTCGCGGCGCACTTCCTTCCTGCCACATCCAGCCAGTGTGGCGGTCAATGCGGCGACCCCGATCAACACCAGCGTGACGCGCCCACTTGAGCGCCTGACCCGTTTCAACATGACGCCCTCTCCCGTCGCGCTGCACGATTGGCATGCAATGCTGGTCATCTTAACCGATCAATGTCTTGATGTATTCAGGCAGGGCCAGCATCGCCTGATGCATTTCAGCGTTATAAAACTGGAGTGCGGGCACGGCACGATCAATCAATCGCCGTTCCACCTCGGCTATTGCCAGCCCGCGGGGATCCAGGCTGTCGGATGCAACCGCGAAGCCCCAGGTCGCACCGTACAGCGGAATGTGCACAAAGTATGGCGTTACTTTCGCAAACATCAGGCGCAACTTTTCCAGACTACCGGCAACGCGATCCGGATGAGAAAACGGAGAACCGAGGTGCAGCACCAGCGCGCCCGCTGACGCCAGCGCGTGTTTGCATTCGGCAAAAAATGCCGGCGTGTACAGGGCTGCGGCCGGTCCAACCGGATCGGTCAGGTCGAGTGCAATCAAATCAAAACGTACCGTCGTGGTTTGGATGAAGGCCAGGCCGTCACCGATCTGTAGCTCCAGCTTTGGATTGGCAAACACCCCACGGTGCACCGCGCCCAGGTATTTTTTTGCAATGCGGACCACGCCGTCATCGAGCTCAACCAGCACCACGTGTTCAACCGACGGATGTTTCAACACCTCCTCTGCCGACCCGCCGTCACCACCGCCAATGATCAGCACCTTGCGCGGTGCGGCATGCGAAATTAACGCCGGATGTACCAGCGACTCGTGGTAAAAATATTCATCCCGCTCACTGGTCATGTTCGCGCCGTCAATCCGCATCAGCTTGCCGAGTGCGGCGGTGTCGAAGACTTCGATTAACTGATACGGCGTTTGCAGCGATTCGACCAGCGTGCCATCGAAATAGACACCCGACCCGGCATTGAGTGGTTCGTCGAGACGCATGATATGCAACGCCTATGCCGCCGCTTTGATCGGCAGGTCTTTGCCCCGCCAGACGCGCTTCGCCAGTACGTCGGCAGGTTTCAGGGCCGCGATCAATGAAGCGTAAAGATGCTCGGCGCGCGTACTGTTGTCACCCGTGACGTTACAAACGTAAATATCCAGCGTTGCCCCGTCGCGCTCGGGCCAGGTATGAATCGCCAGGTGCGACTCGGCTAGCACCACCGCGCCAGTCGCGCCACCTGGCTGAATGTGGTCAAAACTATCAAATTGGTAAAAATGTTCGCCCAGCACCGATAATCCGGCGGCCGCACAGGCACCGAGGCACAGCGCACGCAACGCGTTCGCCGAATGCAGATAATCGCCCTGGGGGCAATGGTAGAGATCAGCGATGATATGAAGACCCTGCATGTCACGCAGCCTTTATCGTTGGAGGTGGATGATTTTCAAGGCAAGCAGATAGCGATAAATTATAATCGTCATCCTCTCCCGCATTTTCACTTTCCACCA
>JAYVKG010000036.1:0-7927 GCA_043768625.1 Betaproteobacteria bacterium | reverse complement strand
AAATTTGTCGCATATCGAAATTTTGGTGCTCGACGAAGCCGATCGCATGCTCGACATGGGCTTTATCCACGACATCAAACGTATATTGAAGCTGCTGCCGCCGAGCCGGCAAAATTTGTTGTTTTCGGCAACCTTCTCCAACGACATCAAGTCGCTTGCCGATAGCCTGCTCAACAATCCGGCGTTGATTGAGGTCGCCCGTCGCAACTCAACCGTCGAGGCGATCACGCAGAAAGTGCATCCGGTTGATCGCGACAAGAAACGCCAGCTGCTGAGCCATCTGATTAAAACGCAGAATTGGCACCAGGTGCTGGTGTTTACGCGCACCAAGCACGGCGCCAACCGCCTCGCCGAATTGTTGATCAAGGACGGTATCACCGCGCTGGTCATTCACGGCAACAAGAGCCAGGGCGCGCGCACCAAGGCGCTGGCCGAATTCAAAAGCGGCGATCTGCAGGTGTTGGTTGCCACCGATATCGCTGCCCGTGGCATCGACATCGATCAACTGCCGCACGTGGTGAATTACGATCTGCCAAATGTGCCGGAAGATTATGTGCATCGTATCGGCCGCACCGGTCGTGCGGGCGCAAGTGGCGAGGCAGTTTCACTGGTCTGTATCGATGAGGCCGCCTTTCTGCACGCCATCGAGCGCCTGATCAAGCGTGAAATTCCGGTAGAGATGATCGCCGGCTTCGAGCCGGACCCGAAAGCGAAAGCCGAGCCGATTCAGTTGCGTTCGCCGGGTCATCGTCCGGCACGCGGCGCACCGCGGGGTCAGCCGAAGCAGGCAAAGAGTGGCAGCACAACGGGACAAAAACCAGCAGGTGGCAAGCGCCCGGCAACGTCACAGCGGTTCGGCAATTTGCCGGGGGCCGCGCGCGGTGGCACCGGTAGTGGCAGTGCTCAGGGCAAGAAGCCAGCGGGTCGCGGTGGAGGCGGCAACAGCCGCTAGCGCGGAGGCGTCCGACGCATTGTTGAACAGGAATGGATGGGTCGCCGACAGGTTTTTCACGGCAGATCCCAACAATGGCGGGCGTTTCCGGCCACTTCTGTTCCAGAAGCCGCGCCAAATGGCGATCTTCAACAATTGAATAGATACCATAGCCGGATTTCGGCGCTTTTTGTGCTGGCTCGGGCGGCCCCGGTCGACGCGCGCTTGCCGGCACAACTTAAAAACGGTTTTGATATTGCAGGCAGAAATCCCGCAGCGGGAAATCCCTGTGCTCTCCACGACCGGCGTGAAGCCTGACGGCGCTAGAAAAAAGTAATGCGTTGCGCTGATAGCGGTTCCGCGTAACCGGCCGGGTCGAATGCCGTGTCGCCATCGGCATTCGCGGTGCCGTCGGTCGAGACACCACCAAAATCAAACAGATGGCGGTCAAGCAGATGAGAGGGCGCAACATTCTGGATCGAGCGGAAAATACTTTCAACACGGCCGGGAAATTTCTTGTCCCAATCGCACAGCAGTTGCTTCACTTGCTGACGCTGCAAATTGTCTTGCGAGCCGCATAAATCGCAGGGAATGATCGGGAACTGTCGGTAAGCTGCATAGGCTGTGAGGTCGGCTTCTTCAACGTAGGCAAGCGGCCGGATTACAACGTGATTGCCGTCGTCAGAGACCAGCTTGGGTGGCATCGTTTTCAATTTGCCACCGAAGAACATATTTAAAAATAGCGTGTTGATGATGTCATCGCGATGATGACCCAGCGCGATCTTGGTCGCGCCAATTTCGCCAGCGACCCGGTAAATTACCCCGCGCCGCAGCCGCGAACACAGCGAACACATGGTCTTGCCTTCAGGGATCAGCCGCTTCACGGTCGAATAGGTGTCCTGCTGTTCAATCCGGAAGGGGATTTGCAAACTCTGCAAATATTGCGGAAGAATGTGGGCGGGATAGCCGGGATGTTTTTGATCGAGATTGAACGCGAACAGCTCAAACGGAACCGGGGATTTCTGACGCAGCATCTGCAGTACGTCGAGCAGGCCGTAGCTGTCTTTTCCGCCGCTCAAACATACCATTATCCTGTCGTTCGCTTCGATCATGCTGAAATCGGCGATGGCCTGACCGGTTAGACGGCGCAGCCGCTTTGTGAGTTTGTTGGCCTCGAATTGTTGTTTTTGTAGGAGGGCAGGGCTGCTGGCGTTCATGCCCTCATTTTACCGGCTATTGGCCTGCCGCGAATCCAGGAAGTTTCAATGCGGCTGGTCGCAGCGGTCATGACGACAACACCTGCGCTTCTGGATGAACTGGTGACGCGCATGCACCACCAGGGCAATTACAGCGCCAGTTCGCGGCCACCATCCACCGCCAGAATTTGTCCCGTGACGTAGGGTGCATCGAGCATCAAAAATTTCACCGCACCGGCGATATCCTGCGGAGAACCGGTACGCCGCAGCGGCGTTTGCATCACGATGCGCTCGCGCTCGGCGGCCGGAAAGTCCAGCGTGCCGTCGGGCCAGACGATTGCGCCCGGCGATACCCCATTGACGCGAATGTCGGGTGCCAGTTCCAGCGCCAGTGAACGGGTAAGACCCGCCAAACCGGCCTTGGCGGCGGAATAGACAACGAAGTCTTTAAGCGGGCGCTCTGCATGGATGTCAACGATATTGACAATGCTGCCGTGGGTCTTTTGCAGATAAGGCACAGCGGCCTGCGACAAAAACATGGGTGCCTTCAAATTGGTGCCGATCAGTTCACTCCAGTTGTCCTCGTCGATTTTGCCAATCGGCGTGGCAAAGAACGTCGACGCGTTGTTGACCACGCCATCAAGCCGGCCAAACACGGAGGCCGCCTGATCGATCAAGCCCTTGAGCGCGTTGAAGGCGAGCAAGTCGCCCTGCAAGATAGCCGCGGATTTGGCGCGAATGCCATTTAATTCTTGTACCAGTGCATCGGCTTCGGCGCGCGAACGGTTGCAATGCACCACCACGTTGGCACCTGCGCTGTGGAGTACACGCGCAATGGCGGCACCAACGCGCTTGGCGGCACCGGTGACAATAATCGCGGGCGGGGAGGCTATTTCAGTCATGGGATAATCTTTTGATTTTATCCTACCTCATGCGTCCACCGCTACCGCGCTATCAATCGAATCGTCTTCCTGCCCCCGCTGACGATGCGCTGCGACACACCAATGCCTGCGCCGCCATGTTGTGCAATGAAATCGCGGCAGCAGGCGGCTGGCTATCCTTTGCCGGCTTCATGGAATTGGCGCTGTATGCACCAGGCCTCGGGTATTACGCGGCAGGCGCGCGCAAGTTTGGTGCGGATGGTGATTTTGTCACGGCACCGGAAATTTCATCACTGTTCGGTCAGTGCCTGGCGCAAACCATTGCCGAAGTGCTGCACCAAACCAGCGGCGACGTGCTGGAACTGGGACCAGGCTCGGGCAAGCTTGCCATTGATATTTTATTGGCGCTGGATGAGCGCGGTGTGCTGCCGGATAAATATTATTTGCTGGAGGTCAGCGCCGACTTGCGCGAACGGCAGCAACAAGCGATTGCATTGTTACCGCCGCATCTTTCACACCGCTGCGCGTGGCTCAGCGAATTGCCTTCCGGTTTTAACGGTGCGGTGATTGCCAATGAAGTACTGGATGTGATTCCCGTACACCTGGTGACGTTTTCATCCGGCAAGCAATGTGAACGCGGCGTCACGGTCAGGGATGGGGTGTTTACGTGGCAGGATATTGCCACGCTGCCGGCGGCGTTAAGGGCACCGCTCGCACAGGTGCAGCGCGCGTATCTGACGGCCGCGCCGCCGGATGAATATCTAACCGAATTCGCACCGGCCATCCGCGGGCTGGTAAACAGCCTCGCGCAATCGCTCCAGCACGGCGCAGTTATTTTTATCGACTACGGTTTTCGCGGCGCCGAGTACTATCATCCGAGCCGCATCACCGGTACCTTGATGTGTCACTACCGCCACTATGCGCATACCGATCCGTTTATTTTTCCAGGCCTGCAGGATATTACTGCGCACGTCGATTTCACCGCAGTTGCAGATGCCGGCGTCGCCGCAAAATTGCAGTTGCTTGGCTATACAACACAGGCGAATTTTCTGCTGGCGAGTGGCCTGACGGATCGCCTGCAAATGGCCGCACCAGAAATCCCCGCAACCTATTTGCCGTTGACTACGCAGGTGCAGCGGTTGGTGTCGCCGGCAGAAATGGGAGAATTTTTTAAAGTGATCGGCTTTGGTAAAAATCTGCTTTCGCCGATCACGGCGTTTCAAACCGCTCGCCAATTGCCATTGTAAAAACGCTCCGCGTCCCATCCACGGCAGCCTGAGTTCGCGCTACACTCACGCCTGTGGGCCCAACAGTAACCAGGGAGAAAACGAATATGCCGCAAACCATCGGAGTTCCGCGCGAAATTTTTTCAGGTGAGAAACGCGTTGCCACCGTCCCTGACGTTGTTACCAAACTCATCAAGCTCGGTTTTGCGGTCGCGGTTGAATCCGGTGCCGGCGATGCCGCCAACATAGGCGACGACGCGTACCGTGCGGCAGGTGCCTCGATCATCACCGGGGCGGCAAGTCTTTGGGCTGCCGCTGACATCATTTTCAAGGTACGCGCCCCGACCAGTGATGAAGTCGCGCTGATGCGCGAGGGCGGCATCCTGGTGAGTTTTATCTGGCCCGCGCAAAATCCCGAGCTGCTGCAGAAACTGGCCGCCAGAAAAGTTACCGTGATGGCGATGGACAGTGTGCCGCGCATATCCCGCGCGCAAAAACTCGATGCGCTTTCCTCGATGGCCAACATCGGCGGGTACCGTGCGGTCATAGAGGCGGCACATCAGTTCGGTCGGTTTTTCACCGGGCAAATCACCGCGGCGGGCAAGGTACCACCGGCGAAAGTATTCGTGATCGGGGCGGGTGTGGCCGGTTTGGCAGCGATTGGCGCGGCATCCGGTCTGGGTGCCATCGTGCGGGCCAACGACACGCGACCCGAAGTGGCCGATCAAATCAAATCGCTCGGCGGCGAATATGTGCCGGTGGATTACACAGAGGAGGGCAGCGGCGTTGGCGGTTACGCGAAAGTGATGAGCGAGGGCTTTCAAAAGGCCCAACGCGAAACCTTCGCCAAACAAGCCAAAGAAGTCGACATCATTATCACCACCGCGCTAATCCCGGGCAAGCCCGCGCCACGACTGATCACGGCGGAAATGGTAGCGTCGATGAAGCCTGGCAGCATCATTGTCGACATGGCAGCCGAGCAGGGTGGCAATTGCGAATTGACCGAGCCGGGCAAAATTGTGGTCAAGCACGGTGTGACGATAATTGGCTACGCCGATTTGCCGAGCCGTGTGCCCACCCAGGCGAGCACCCTGTATGCGACCAATCTGTTGCGGCTCTCCGAAGAGCTGTGTAAAGCCAAGGACGGTATCTATAACGTCAATATGGAGGACGAGGTGATACGCGGCACCACCGTCATTAAAGACGGCACGGTGACGTGGCCACCGCCTGCGCCAAAACCGTCAGCGTTGTCCGCGGTGGCCAAGTCCGCGGCCGTGATCGCGCCCGCCAAGAAAGGTCACGGCAGTAAAGGCGCGCCGATGTCGGGCAACAGACTTGCGATCATGTTTGGCGTGGCCGCGGTGCTGTTCTGGTTTATCGGTGCCAACGCACCCGCCGCTTTTCTCGGCCACTTCACCGTTTTTGTGCTGGCCTGTTTTGTCGGCTATATGGTGGTGTGGAACGTCACGCCCGCATTGCACACTCCGCTGATGAGTGTGACCAATGCCATCAGCAGCATCATCATGATCGGCGCGCTGGTGCAGATCGCCCCGCCGTTGGTGATGCTGACAGGCGGACCGCCAAGACCGGATGAGTGGATACGCTGGTTTGCGGTGGCAGGTATCGTGCTCACCGCCATCAATATGTTCGGCGGCTTTGCCGTTACCCAGCGCATGCTGGCCATGTTTCGTCGATAGGGGGAACGACCATGTCTGAAAGTCTGGCAACGGTTGCCTACATCGGCGCGACTATTTTATTCATCTTGAGTTTGGGTGGCCTCTCCAATCCGGAAACTTCGCGACGCGGTAATCTTTACGGCATGATCGGCATGGTCATTGCCGTGCTCGCCACCATCTTTGGGCCGCGCGTAACCGTCGCCGGCATACCCTGGATCATCGGTGCCATGGTGGTCGGCGGCAGTATCGGCCTGTATGCCGCGCGCACCGTGCAAATGACACAGATGCCAGAGCTGGTTGCGATGATGCATAGCCTGGTTGGCCTGGCTGCGATGGTGGTGGGCTTCGCCAGCTACATCGATCCATCGGCCTCAGCCAATCTGAGCGGCGCGGAAAAAGCCATTCACGAGATGGAGATTTACGTTGGCATCCTGATCGGAGCGGTAACTTTTTCCGGCTCCATCATTGCATTTGGCAAACTCTCCGGCAAGATCGGCGGCAAGCCCCTGCTGCTGCCTGGGCGACATTGGTTGAATCTGCTCGGCCTGCTGCTGGTGATCTGGTTTGGTCGCGAATTCCTGCACGCCGAATCGATGCAGCAGGGGATGACACCGCTCATTGTCATGACCGTGGTCGCATTGCTGTTTGGCATCCATATGGTGATGGCTATCGGTGGCGCGGATATGCCGGTGGTGGTGTCGATGTTGAACAGCTATTCCGGCTGGGCGGCGGCGGCGACCGGGTTCATGCTCTCAAACGATTTGCTGATTGTTACCGGTGCGCTGGTCGGCTCAAGCGGCGCGATTCTCTCCTTCATCATGTGCCAGGCGATGAACCGCAATTTCATCAGTGTCATCGCGGGCGGGTTCGGCACCGCCGGCGGCATGGTGGTAACAGCGGCCGGTGACGGTCAGCCGGCCGGTGAAGTCGTGCCGGTGAGTGCGATTGAGACGGCAGAATTACTGCGCGACGCACGCAGCGTTATCATCGTGCCGGGATACGGCATGGCGGTGGCGCAGGCGCAACATACGGTCAACGAAATTACGCGATATTTGCGCGACAAGGGCGTCAACGTACGCTTTGGTATTCATCCGGTCGCGGGTCGCATGCCGGGACACATGAATGTATTGCTCGCTGAAGCGAAGGTGCCTTATGACATCGTGTTCGAAATGGACGAGATCAACGCCGATTTTCCCGACACGGATGTCGTCCTGGTGATCGGGGCCAACGACATCGTCAATCCGGCCGCGCAGGAAGACCCCGCCAGTCCCATCGCCGGCATGCCGGTGCTGGAAGTGTGGAAGGGCAAGACGTCGATCGTGATGAAGCGCAGCATGGCCTCAGGCTACGCGGGGATCGACAATCCGCTGTTCTACAAAGAGAACAATCGGATGCTATTTGGTGACGCGAAAAAGATGCTGGATGAAGTGCTGGCGGCGCTCAAAGCCTGAGTAACGATTGCGGACTTATTGATACCAAATACCACTTATCGAACAACGCAGATCGCTATCGGCTGCGCTTCTTGAGGAGAAATGCTTCGGAGAAGCGCACCAGTGCTAGACTCTTAGTTTTGCTTGACGGTTGTTGGCGGTACTTAACCACTAGCGCGCCGGAGGGTATTAAGAATTTTGTGTAGATTGATTTTTTGCCAGGCTCCCATGAAATACAAACCTAGCATTCCGCATGAAACGTCGCACATCTTCAAACGATAGCACGGCAGCGAACAACACCCCGCAGGAAGCGGCAGATCGTCCCGCCTTCCCCCAAGCCCTGCTCGATCACGTGATGGCCCATTACCAGAAGCCCGCTGACCTGATCGGCGAGAACGGCATGTTGAAGCAGCGCACCAAGGCCGTCTTTGAAGCGGCATTGAATGCCGAAATGGCCCAGCATTTGGGCCACACCCGCCACGGCAGCGTCGGCAACCCGTCCGGCAACGTCCGCAACGGCCATTCTGCCAAGACCATCAGCGGTGACTTTGGTGAGGTCGACATCACCGTCCCCCGTGATCGCGATG
>JAYVKG010000035.1:0-4347 GCA_043768625.1 Betaproteobacteria bacterium | reverse complement strand
AAGTCATATACCGAACGAAAAAGCTCCAAAAAAGTCTAAAAAATATGCTTTCACTAAAACTTCCGTTTAAAAAACAGCAATTTGAGGCTCGAGAGGAGGCAATCCTCGATGCCGTAAACCGATTGTTGTCGGAAAAAGGTTTCGACCTGATGACGATGGACGACGTGGCGGCAGCGGTAGGTGTCGCCAAAGGCAGCCTCTATAAACATTTTTCGTCCAAAGAAAAACTGGCGGCGGCCGTGATGATCCGGCTGCTGAATCAGACTGTTGACGTGCTCGATGGCATGCCTGGAGAATGGCGCGCCGGACGCCGACTAGAGGAAATTTTGCGCTGGTCGTTGCAACACCGCATGCGTGGTGGCGTCCCACATTTGCCTTCTACGCGCGGCGCGTTGCAGCGTGCGCTGATGTTCAACCTGGAATATCTGGCCTTAGCGTTTCGGGTGAATAAACGGTTTTATGCCATGGTCGACCAAGCCAAGCGAGACGGTGACATCCACAACGCGGTCGCCGATGATGTAATTGTTTACACCTTATATGCCCGCTCTTGCGACCCAACAGTCGAATACCTGCGGCGCGATGGCAAGCTTAGTGACGAACAGATTGTCGAGGCAATGGTCGAAGCCACATTTCGTGGCTTGACCGGCCGGGGGGCGGGCGTTCCGCAAAATGGTGTGTTGAATTGACTAGTTTCCATGTTTCAATGTCTTCTGCTATATGGCAGCGAGCATCTGATGGCAGCCAAAGGCCGTAAGATAGGCATCACCAAGCGAATGTTTAGATGAATTTTTCAATGCAGGTATTTCCATGACATCGAATCCACCCAGCCAGCCCATGCTCTACCCCGACCTGTTTCGCGACCTCGAAAAATCGCGCTGGAGTATGGCGAATGATATTCCTTGGGAATCATTCGACCCTGCGCGCTTATCCGACGAGCAGGCAAAAACCATTAAGATGAACGCGATCACCGAATGGTCTGCACTGCCAGCCACGGAAATGTTTCTGCGCGACAATCAGGACGACAGCGATTTTTCTGCATTCATGTCAATCTGGTTTTACGAAGAGCAAAAACATTCTCTGGTACTGATGGATTATTTGAAGCGTTTCCGGCCCGATCTGGTGCCGACCGAACAGGAATTGCACGCCGTCCGTTTCCCTTTCGATCCCGCTCCCGCGCTGGAGACATTGATGCTGCATTTCTGCGGTGAAATTCGCCTTACACAATGGTATCGACGTGCGTCCGACTGGCATACGGAGCCAGTGATCAAGAAAATTTATGACACTATTTCCAAAGACGAAGCCAGGCATGCGGGCGCGTATTTTCGCTATATGAAGCGAGCGATCGGAAAAGTCGGCCTCGATGCCAAGTTGGCATTCGCTAAAATAGGCGTGTTGATGGCCAGTTCCGGCAAGAGCGGCAAGCCGCTTCATCCGACCAATCTCCACGTCAACAAAAGCTTGTTTCCAAACGACACCGTGCAGTCCCGCCTGCCAGACCCGGAGTGGCTGGAACGGTGGCTGGATAGCCAGATCCACTTCGACAAGGTGTGGGAAAGCCGCGTTGTAAACGGCATTCTTAAACAACTGTCGGCATTATTCGATCGCACTTTTGAGACTTCCACAGATCTTAATCGCTTCCGAAAAGAATTGATCGCGAGTCTTGCAGCTCCCGTGACACAGCCGACGTAGGCGTCGGACAAAAAGGGCGCAAGGCGTAAAATAGTGGCATGCGCCCCCTATTTGAAAACAAGTTCTGCGCACCTGGCGAACTGACCGTCCGTAGCAAATTGCTCGATCGCGATCGGGTGTTTACCAATGGCGTGTTCGATGTGTTGCATCGCGGGCACGTCAGCTATCTGGCCCAAGCGCGCGCGCTTGGCGCTTCGTTGATCGTGGCATTGAATGCCGACGCTTCAGTGCGGCGACTTGGCAAGGGCGAGGATCGTCCCATTAATACGCTAGAAGATCGCATGGCCGTAATTGCCTCGCTCGAATGCGTATCGCTGGTCACCTGGTTCGACGAAGACACGCCACTGTTTCGTATTCTGGAGGCGCGTCCCGACGTCCTTGTCAAAGGGGGCGATTGGGCAATCGATAAAATTGTAGGTGGCGCGGAAGTTAGAAGCTGGGGCGGGAGCGTGCACGCGATTGCGTTTGAGTTCGCGTGCTCGACTACGGCGACAATTGCCAGGATTCGCGCGGCAACATGATCGACGCCTCATTCAACAAGCGCATTCAGCTAATCGTCGGCGAGGCCGGCGTAGTCACCGACACAGCCGATATAGAAACCTATGTTCGCGACTGGCGCGGCAACTACACCGGCAAAGCGTCACTGGTAGTGAGGCCGGCAACCACCAGGGAAGTCGCCGAAGTTGTCGAACTGTGCGCGCAAACTTCTACGCCCATCGTGCCGCAAGGAGGCAATACAGGCATGGTGGGTGGTGGCGTGCCCGATAACTCGGGTAGCGCCATCGTTCTGTCGCTCACACGGATGAACAAGATTCGCACAATCGATCTCGCCAACAATGCGATGACGGTTGAGGCAGGCTGCATTCTTGCGGCGGTGCAGGAAGCGGCTCTTGACAACAATCGCTACTTTCCGCTCTCGCTCGCAGCAGAAGGAAGCTGCACGATTGGCGGCAATCTATCCACCAACGCCGGTGGCACTGCCGTCCTGCGCTATGGCAATGCTCGCGATCTGGTTCTGGGCATTGAGGCGGTCACTGCTGAGGGAAAAGTCTGGAACGGGCTGAAGGCATTGCGCAAAGACAACACCGGCTACGATCTTAAACATTTGCTGATGGGTGCGGAAGGCACGCTAGGCATCATCACGGCGGCTGTGCTGAAACTCTTCCCCAAACCGCAGCGAACTTGTACGGCACTGATTGCCGTGCCAAATCCGGCGGCAGCGGTTGCGCTGCTGGCAGCCATTCAGAATGCGATGGGCGACCGGCTCACCGGGTTCGAAATGATGTCGCGCCTTTGCCTAGATCTTGTCATCAAACATTTTCCTGCCACGGCAGAGCCATTTCCCCTGCGTCGGCAGTGGCAGGTGCTGGTAGAGCTCACGGACACGATGAGAGAAGTGCCCCTGGAAGACGCACTATCAGTCGCGCTGGAACCGGCATTTGCAAGCGGTGAAGCGATGAATGCCATCATTGCAGCAAGCGACAGCCAGTCGCAGTCACTTTGGAAAATCCGCGAACACATTCCCGAAGCTGAAAAACGTCAAGGCAAAAGCGTGAAGCATGATATTGCGGTGCCCATTTCGCGCATCGCGGAATTTATTCAACGCGCAGATATCGCGTTGGGCGCAGAATTTCCCAACGCGCAGGTGATCTGCTTCGGCCATATTGGCGATGGGAATTTGCACTACAACCTGAGTTTTTCCGACATGCCGCCCTCCGCGGAACAGGCACGCGTCGCTAACAACATCGTATACACTTTGCTCGATGAACTGGCCGGTTCCATCAGCGCGGAGCATGGCTTGGGACAGATGAAGCGCGCAGAAATCACCAAACATAAATCGAGCGTGGAACTCGACATGATGCGGGCCATCAAGTCGGCACTTGACCCCAAAGGAATTATGAATCCAGGGAAAGTTTTATAGTTCAACCGCGAGACAGCAATGGGGCGAACCTTGCGCTCACAACGCTTGTTGTGGCAACTTTAAAATTCCCTTACCCGCAAAGACCGCGCGCCAGGCGACTGCATACGCAGGGGAAATCAATCAGCCACAATAATTAACAAACATCACACGACAACGGCAAGAAGTAGGCTTAGAATCAAACGCTTCAATATTAACAAACGCATATCGTGAATCTCAGCCTGGAACCGGAAATCCAAGCAGCGCTTCCCTTGGCGGCAACGCTTGCGGCGGCGGAGTCTCGCCTCCTTGACCGTGCGCACCCGGCTGGTTATCGGGTGTTCGAATCGTTACTACGGCGCATGCAGGTTCCTCAGGAGCAACAGGAGGCCAAGGCGGGCAGCAACGCCGCGCTACGGCTGTGCCAACGCTTGTATGCCAATGCGCGCTCATTCGATGCATTGCCATTTGGTCGTGCCAATCTGGTGTTGGCGGAGCAGTCAAATGATGCGGCACTCTTGCGCCGCTCGCATACAGCCTGCGGATTGTTACTGGCTGATACTGCCGATATCGCCGGGGCGATCGAGCATCACACGCATGCGCTGAGGCTGGCGTCGGCGCAAGACGATACGGTGGAAATGAGTCGAGTCTGGAACAATATTGGCGTGGCGTTTTGCGTTTCAGGGAGCTTTGCGCTGGCCGGGGCATGTTTTCGCCGCGTGCTGGTCCTGCTGCATCTGGAGTCGGCCCCAGTCGATACG
>JAYVKG010000034.1:0-4123 GCA_043768625.1 Betaproteobacteria bacterium | reverse complement strand
TTTGACCGCCCTGGACATATTGGTGCCAAAGCCGCCATCGATTTCTCCCACCGAGAACCAGCCCCGGTCGAGCAGGATTTGCGCGCGCACCACGGCTTCACCACGTGATCCCGCTGCGAGCGTTGGTGTCTTGCCGGTGTTGAGGATGCGGGCCACATGCGGCGATGGGTTTGAGGGCGCCTCTGCGGGCGCTGCACTTTTCGCCGCTGCGGGCTTGGCTGCGTGCACAGGTGGATTTGCGGCCTTGGCGTGGTCTTTTGATCCCTGAGCCGCAGCAATGGCGAGGGCAGGTAACAGCACGAAAATTGCAGCCAACCGCGCACGGGCAAAGCGGCTAACAGGCATCGAACACGGAAAAGCCTGACAGAATTGCACCATGATAATTTCCAAGTTAATGAGTGTGAGGTCGAGTGTGTCGTTGGTGTCATCGTCGAAAAATCAGCGACAGGGTGAAACGCGTGTAGGACGGCGCCGCTTTCACGCGACAGCACCGAATCACCGTATTTACCAACGACCTTGACCCACTGTCGGCCATCTGGTCGCTGGCGCACTGATCAATTTCATATCGCCGTATGCTAAGTTGTAATGATGCGCTGATGCTTAGCCAAGGAGATTTCATGCGAACCACGCTGAACCTCGATCCACAATTAATCAGCACTGCCAAGCGATTGGCTGCGGCACGCTCTGTTGCGCTCGGCGACATCATTTCTGAGCTGGCAAACATGGGACTGGATACAGAAAGCCAGGCGCACAGAAAAAATTCGGCGAAACGCAAGAGTGGCTTTCCAGTATTCAATACAACCAAGGGTGCTGCGATGATCGGGCTCGACGACGTCAAGCGGGACGCGGATTGATGGCCAGGACAGCGGCCGTTGCTTCAAAACGGTCCCGCGCACCCTACCAGCGCGATGTCAATGTTTTGATTGCGCTGGCCGGGCCGCTCCATGTGCATCATGAGATTGCACATGCATGGTTTGAAAGAGTGGGGCAACAATCCTGGTCAACCTGCCCGCTCACGCCGTTGACGTTTGTGCGTATTTCATCGAATACCAAAATTATTCCTACCGCTGTCAGCCCCCACGCGGCCGTACAGGCCTTGGGCGAAATAGTTGCGTTGGCGGGCCACGTTTTTTGGGCCGATGATTTGCAAGTGAATGATCTGGCCAGCTTTGCCAGCCGCGCCCTGACGGGACATCGACAGGTTACCGATGCCTATCTCATCGAGTTGGCGAAACGGCACAAGGGCAAGGTCGCCACGCTTGACGCCGGACTGGCGGACTTGTTCCCGCAGACGGAACGGGCCAGATTTGTTACCTTTATTGGCGCGGTTTGAAAGGTGGTTGGACGCTAGGAAAAAATGGAATAAAAGAATCATCATAACCCCAGCGCCTGGATGCCAGACTGAATTTATAGCAGGCTCAACTCCTTCATCAGCTTGGGATTCCGTTCCAGCAAACGAAACAGGTTAACGACCGCAGCCATTGGTTTAGCCTGTCCATTTTCATAGCGTGAAAACGCATTCTTGCCGCCACCGGTAAGCACTGCGGCCTGCTGTTGCGTGAGACTGTTGATCAAAACAAGAAAAAGGTATTTCTTCCTGCGCCGGACTATATCTCGATTGATCGCGACTTAGTTGCGAGTATTGAACGGCTTGCGGAGGATAAGCAGTTTTTTGCGGAAATCCATAAAAAATGGCCCGCAGCAAAGCCAGGCGCTCACCCTACGTTGCATATGGGGCCTTCGGCATGCGGGCCAATGGTTGTTGCCGATGGACAGACATTAAAGAATATTCGCGAGAAACAGAATCGAGATACGATAGCGTTGGACATGGAAGCTTATGGCGTTTATTGCGCCGCGAGGATAAGCAGCCGTCCGCGCCCATCTGCGTTTTGCGCAAAGGCAGTTTGCGATTTTGGTGACCCGCTAAAAGATGATAAGTACCAAAGTTATGCGGCTTACACTAGCGCGAACACCGCTACACATTTCCTTCGAACATATGGCATAGCACTCGCAAAAATAATTGATGGTAAGCGCATATAGTTGAAGCTAGAAGCAATCAAAGGGGCCAGCAACGAATATCAAAGGCTGGGCTCAATTTGTTCTACGCTCCACCGTTTCTGAAAATCATTTCGAGCCCCACCGCTTTGAATCGCTCGTTTCGTACGGGCCGCCCGCGCATCGCCAATGCTTTCCTGTCCTGGTCCTGAAACACCTGTAACGTGCGCCGGGCCGTGCGCACAAGCACCTTCTGTGCCCGACACACATCGCAACCATACGGAATGCAACGCACAGAAACGGAACTCAGGTTTTGTCAGGCGGTCGTAACCCCATGGCGCCAGTCGACGGCGGGAAGCACGGCGGTAGGCAAATATTCGGCTGAGTTTCTTTCTGCCGTCAAGTGTGCGGGCAAGCGAGCACGTCCGGTGCACGAAAGCAACGTCGCGATTGGAATCGATTCAACTTACGAGGAGCAACGCTCATGCTTAAGCGCGAAATAAAGATCGTGAATCGACTTGGCCTGCATGCGCGTGCCTCGGCGAAAGTTGTACAACTCGCGTCGCGATTCACAAGCAACGTGGCGCTGGTCTTTAACGGCCGCCGGGCAAATGCCCGAAGCATCATTGCGGTCATGTTACTTTCGGCCAGCATGGATGCGACCATTTACGTTGAAGCCAACGGATCCGACGAGGCAGACGCAGTATCGGCCATCGCGCAATTGATCAACGACCGTTTCGGCGAAGGGAACTGAGAAAAAATCAAAAGGGCCAAGCTCGAATTAGCAGCCAAACGACATGTAAACATAGCATCCGCGCGGCTCTACGAGCAAAAGTGCCATGCAATCCTCGCCAGCGCTTGAGGTTCATGTTTCCGGCGCGAATGGTAGTGCAGGAAATCCAGTCCTTAGCGTGTTCGACAATTTGGACGGACTGGGTCCGCTCCCACGTCAAGCTCTGCACAGCTTCCCGCGCTAAACCACCGCCTCCAGCCCTTTGCGCTCAATCAGGTTAAGTAATTTCAGCGAAGGCCCGCTGGGCTTCTTGTCGCCGATCTCCCACTTCTGCACCGTCGATTTGCTGGTGTTCAATATTGCCGCGAGAACGGCTTGACTGACGTTAAGTTTCTTGCGCAGCGCGCGAATTTTCGCGTCGCTGAATGATTTGACTGGCGGCACCTCCAGCACGCCGTACTCTTTCATCCGGCGTTTGCTGATGAAACCGAGGGCGCTTAAGTCCTGCGCCGTTTCATTCACGGTCGAAAGGATCCGGCTGTTGCGTTTACTGGTGGTCATGGCATATCTCCGTTAGTGCGCCAGTTCTGATGGCGGTATCGAGTTGGTTGTCCGCCAGTTTCAACAGGTCGGTAGCAAGTCGTTTGAGCGCCGCCAGTTCATCGGGTTCGATATTGTCGCGTTCATTCTTTTCGAATCCGAATACGAAATACCAACGCGAACCTTTGTTGGTGGCGACAAGGGTCCTGGTGCCGCCTGACTTACCCATTCCCGGTAGTGCGATGCGCTTCTTCAAAACGCCGCCGCCCAGGTGGGCATCAATGCTGCCGTCCGCCATCTCTTGTACTGCACCACAAAGCGCGGCCTCACGCAGCCCCGCTTTTCTTGCCCAGCGGGCGAATGACTTGGTTTCAAAGACGCGGCGCATTTTTTAAACTATATCACTTAGTGCTATACAATGCAAATTGTCAAACTCTAGTGTCTACGCGGTCTTTCAGGCATAAACATCCTGAACGCAGCATCAGTGCTTGAGTTTTTCTCTTGAATTCTGGGTTAGTCCGTCACTCCGCCACTCATGGCAAACTTCACCCATGTGCACAAACTTCGTCCCGATCTCCGGGGGCCACCGGCCGCAGCCAGCGTCCGAGACAACGCATGAGCGCTGAACGCAGCCGACTGACTCTCGCATTCCTGCTCTCCCTGCTGATTCACTCGCTGCTGTTGAGCTTAACCTTCGGTGGCCAGATGCTTGGGCTGCCAAGCTTCACTTTCCCCTGGCGAGAGCGACGAATCGAGGCGCCCGATCTACGCGTCTCGCTCGTGCTGGCGCAGGTCACACAAGTGGAGCCGACGGGTACGTCGGGTTCGTTGGCCTTTGCGCCGCTGCAGCAGGCA
>JAYVKG010000033.1:0-1894 GCA_043768625.1 Betaproteobacteria bacterium | reverse complement strand
GCCCCGAATATGGCCCAGCGCGTCATCGACTGGGCGATTCAAGCACACGGTGCCGCCGGCTTGTCAGAAGACTTTCCCCTCGCATACGCATACACCTGGGCACGAATTCTGCGGCTGGCCGATGGGCCGGATGAAGTGCATCGTAACGCACTGGCCAAGTGGGAACTGGGCAAATATGCGGTCCGAGAGCCGGCCCGCTGAACTCCGCCATCGGTCTTTCGCATGAACATGACAACAGCCGGAGGAGCAATACGGTGAGAGAGTCAAAATGGTGGTTAAAGCACTATCCGCCGGGCGTGGCCCATGAAATAGACTTACGCCTCTACCAATCGCTGCCACAGATGGCCGAGGAAGCGTTCGAGAAATATGCTGATCGGGCCGCCTACACTTGCATGGATAAAACCATTACGTTTAGTGATGTTGACCAGTTGTCGCAGGCATTTGCGGCCTGGTTACAGGGCAAAGGTTTGCAGCGCGGCGATCGCGTTGCGCTGATGATGCCGAATCTGTTGCAGTATCCGGTCGCAATTCTGGCGGTTTTGCGTGCGGGCCTGGTGGTGGTGAATGTCAATCCGCTGTATACCCCGCGCGAACTGGAACATCAATTGATCGACAGCGGCGCGCAAGCCATCGTGATCCTGGAAAATTTTGCCGCTACCCTCGAAAAAGTCATCGCCAGGACACAGGTAAAACAGGTAGTCATCGCATCTGTCGGCGATCTGCTGGGTTTTCCCAAGCGCATCATCACCAATTACGTGATGCGCCGCGTAAAAAAAGCAGTACCCGCCTATAAGCTGCCCGGCGCGACCGCCTTCAACGATGCACTGGACGAGGGGCGCAGCCTGCCATTGAGCCGGCCGCAACTGGCACCCGACGACATCGCGTTTCTTCAATATACCGGCGGCACCACCGGCGTTTCCAAAGGCGCGGTGCTGGTGCATTCCAATATCTTCGGCAACGTATTGGTTTCAGAGGCATGGCTACAACCGGCTTTGAATGACACCAGCAAAGGCCCGGCACCGGACCCCATCGTGATGATTTGTGCGCTGCCGATGTACCACATTTTTTGCCTGGTTTCGTGCATGTGGCTGGCACTCAAGACGGGCGGGCACAGCATACTGATCCCCAATCCACGCGATACCGAAGGCATGATCAAAACGCTCGCCAAGTATAAATTCAACGTGCTGCCGGCCGTGAATACCTTGTTCAACAGCCTCGTCAACCACGAAAAATTTCAGGGCCTGGATTTTTCAAGCCTGCGCATCGCCAACGGCGGCGGGATGGCGGTACAACGCACGGTCGCGGAGAAATGGTTGAAGCTGACCAACTGTCCCCTCATCGAAGGGTACGGCTTGACCGAAACGTCCTCCGGCGCGACCTGCAATGAAATCATGAATACCAATTACAGCGGCGACGTCGGCATGCCCATGCCGTCCACCGAGATTTCGATTCGGGACGATGGCGGCACTGAAATCGCGTTTGGCGAACCCGGTGAGATCTGCATTCGCGGCCCGCAGGTGATGCGCGGCTACTGGCAGCGGCCCGACGCGACGGCAGAGGTGATGACTGCTGACGGTTATTTCAAATCCGGCGACATCGGTGTGATGCTTGAAAATGGCCATGTCAAAATTGTTGATCGCAAAAAGGACATGATTCTGGTGTCGGGCTTCAATGTCTACCCGAACGAGATCGAGGATGTGGTCGCGTCCTGCGGGGGCGTTTTGGAGTGCGCCGTGATCGGCGTACCTGACGAAAAATCAGGCGAGGCCGTCAAGCTTTTTGTGGTGAAAAAAGATCCGGCATTGACGGTGGAAAAAGTCGCCGCATACTGCCGCCAGGAGCTCACCGGCTACAAAAATCCCAGGACAATCGTTTTTCTTGACGCGTTACCCAA
>JAYVKG010000032.1:0-2285 GCA_043768625.1 Betaproteobacteria bacterium | reverse complement strand
GCGGTGGCGCTGCGCGCGCTGGCGAGACTGAGGCCGGGAATTTCACTGATGACCGCCATCTCACCGAAAACTTCTCCCGCCCCGACAGTATCGACTGTCTTACCGCCCGCCGTTAATGCGACTGCGCCTTCGGTCAGCAAATACATGCGGTGAATTACCGGTTTTTGGAAAAGCGCTGCGTTAATCGGCTTGCTGAATATGCTTTTTTTGGTCGACTCTTCATTCTCGACGAACAGGATGGTACCGGCCGCGATGATTTCGTGCCGTCCACATGTTTCAAAAAAAACCTTCGCTATCTTCGCGTCATAGTATGGGCTGGCGACCGCTTTGAACGGTGCGAGCGGTAATGACGGTGAATCATGCAAGGTCGCGTCCATACAAAAAATGTTGTCCGCCTAGCCTGTGCAAAATGCGTTCAGCTTGTTGCCTGCCGGGTAGCGAAAACAGCCGGCATAAAATCCTTCGCCATCTGGTCCAGGCGCGGTCGCGTCGGTCGCGCAGAGTTCCAGCGCCATTTTGTAATGCGCGACAACCTTGCTGTGACTGTCGACTGCCAGCGCCACTATCACGCCGTTGCCCACGCTTGCAGGCTTGCGGTCATACGGAATTGTCAGGCCAAGCGCGGGTGCCGCGAGGCCGATGGACCCGGCGATAAAAAGGCCGGATGCCTTGGTGGGCTTGGCCCCGATCGTTGCCAGTAACGCGTCGCAAAAATTTGCCGCTTTCGCGAGTTCAATGATGCCTAGAGTGACGTAGCCGATCATTTTTTTCTCCTGCTGTTGTGACTATTAAACATCATAGAGCACAATTCCGGCCTGCGCGTGCAGCAGTAACCAGCTTATCATTGGGCACACTATGACTGCACCGCACGCTCCCGCCAATAGCGCCAATGGCACTACAGATAGCGCCGCAGGCGACATACTTGCCTTCTGGTTCGGCGAAGGTGCGCGACACGGCCAACGTCGCGCGCAGTGGTTCAAGAAAGACTCCGTATTTGATGACGAAATCCGCAGCCGCTTTTTGACTATATTTGAGCTGGCTGCGGCGGGCGGCTTGTCCCACTGGCAGAAACAACCGCACCATTGTCTGGCGCTTATCATCGTGCTCGACCAATTTCCGCGCAACCTGTTTCGCGGAAGTTTTCGCGCCTTTGCCACCGATCCGCTGGCGCGAGATGCGACGCTGCAGGCGCTGGCCAAAGGCTATGATCGCAGACTGAAACCGGTCGAACGCCAGTTTATTTACCTGCCGCTGGAGCATAGCGAGTCGCTGCCCGATCAGCAGCACTGCCTGCAACTGATGCAACAGCTTGCGGAGTTTGGTGAAACCAATGTCCTGCACGTCTGGGCAGAAAAACATCTCCTCATCATCCGCCGGTTCGGGCGTTTCCCGCATCGAAATGCGGCGCTGGGCCGGCAAAATTCGGCTGAAGAAGCTGAATTCCTGAAGCAGTTGGGCTCAGGATTTTAAAGACCGGACATTTGCTTACATTGTCCATTTCAAGCGTCGGCTGGGTCGTCCGCAGCATTGGATCAAGCGGCATTTTCGCTCGACTTGTCATAGTTGGGGCGGGATAGGTTGAAGCGATCGGTGGTGCGGCTGTAGAACGAGGGCGAGCCGAGCCTGCCAATCGGGGCGAAGCCGTTGATGTGCATGCGTTCACCAACCAGGTGATCGGCAATATGAAACATCACCACTTCGCCAATAAAAAGCGTGTAGGGTCCCAGTATTTTTTCACTGTGCAGCTTGCACTCCATGCTGGCCTGTGATTCGCGGACCCGCGGTACCGCAATCCGCATTGATGGCGACGTGTGCAATCCTGCGGCAGTTAGTTCACTCTGATCCGGCGGAAAATCCGCTGCGGAAATATTCATCGCGGCCAATAAGTCCTCAGTGACCATGTTCACCACGAACTCGCCCCGTCCAGCAATATTTTTCGCGGTGTCCTTCATTCCACCGTCTTCGCGGTGGCCAACGCTGATTAACAGGTAAAGCGGATTGCTACCAACGGCATTAAAAAAGCTGAACGGCGCCAGATTGACTATGCCTTGGTCACTCTGCGAAGTTACCCACGCAATTGGGCGCGGCACCACCAGATTGGTCAGCAGCTTGTAGTTGTCGATGGGCGCGTTGTGGAATGGATCAATGTGCATGATGCCTGCCTGTTTTTCAGATTGGATGATCGATAAAGTATAGGGGACAATATTGCAGGGCTCATGAATCACGTCGCGCGACGCAATGCCGGTTCGGTGCAGAATAGGGGCACGATGACACGCGTTACTTTT
>JAYVKG010000031.1:0-2618 GCA_043768625.1 Betaproteobacteria bacterium | reverse complement strand
GGCGTGGTGACGAGCTTTAATTCCGACAGCGATGAATTGGCCCGCCGCCTTAACACCGAAGCTGCCAAAGCGGTCAAATATGGCGGCATGAGCGAAACCGATGCGCTGAAACTGGTCACCATCAATCCGGCCAAACAGTTACGCATCGACGCCCGCACCGGTTCGCTGGAAGTTGGCAAGGATGCTGACTTCGTTATCTGGAGCGGCAGCCCGCTGTCCACCTTCAGCCGGGCCGAACAAACCTGGATTGACGGGCGGCGTTATTTCGATCTCGAAGCGGATAAGTTGCTGCGCGCCGCGGCGGCCAGCGAACGCGCGCGGCTGGTGGCCAAGGCGTTGCCGGTGCGTCTCGCGGCACTGGGATCGGCGGCAACTTCAACGGACAAAACAACCGATGGCAGTCAGGCCAAGCCGGGCACGCCGGCCAATGCGGAGAGCGAAATGTTGCGCTATCTCGAATTGCAACGGTGGCTGCACGAGGCGGCAAAATATCGCACTGAATACTGGACCGGTGCCGAAAATCATGAATGCACCGAGGACGCAAAATGAACGTCGCCATGCAAACCATCACCCGCGGCGTGGTGTTCGCCACCCTGTTTGTCGTTAACGTCGCCAGCGCGGTGCAAAACGTGCCGCCGCCGGCACAACCTAGGCCACTGTTGATTACCGGCGCAACTCTGCACACGGTGAGCGGCGCCGTCATCCAAAATGGCCAGATGTTGACCCAGGACGGGCGCATCAAAGCCGTTGGCGGCCCCGACAGCCGACTGGAAACCCAGGGCGCAGACGTTCTTGATCTCACGGGCAAACATATTTACCCCGGCTTCATCTCTGCCAACACGGTACTTGGCCTCACCGAGATTGCAGCCGTGCGCGCTACCAATGACTTCGCCGAAGTTGGCAGCCTCAACCCGAACGTGCGGGCACTGGTGGCGATCAACGCCGACAGCGAATTGATCACGGTCGCGCGCGCCAACGGGGTGCTCGCGGCACTGTCGGTGCCGCAGTCGGGCGCGGCAGGCTTGATCGCCGGCACCTCTGCGCTGGTGCAACTCGATGGCTGGACCTGGGAAGACATGAGCCTTGACCCCGCCGTCGCTTTGCACGTGACGTTACCGGCGATGCGTTTCAACGCCGCATTGTTTCCGCCCCCGCTGGAGTCGCGGTTGGCGGAGCTCAAAAAACTAACTGCGCTGAGACTCAAAACGCTGGAAGACGCCTTTGACCGTGCGGGCGCATATCGCAAGGCGCGCGCCAGCGGTGACGCGCCCAAACTGGATACCCGCTGGGAGGCGATGCTGCCGGTGTTGGCAGGACAACGCCCGGTCTTCATCGCGGCCGATGATGTTGCGCAAATCCGTTATGCATTGGGCTTTGCTGCACGCTACGCGATCAAAATCGTCATTGTTGGTGGCGCGGATGCCGCGCTGCTGGCCGAGCTGCTGCGGGAACGCCAGGTGCCGGTCATCATCGCCGGCGTGCATCAACTACCCGTCAGGCGCGGTGACGATATCGACGCGCCGTTCCGTCTAGCCGCCAGGCTCGCGCAGGCAGGCGTGACTTTCTGTATTGCGCGCACTGCCAGCGGCTTCGATGCGGCGCACGAACGAAATCTTCCCTACGAGGCGGCCACCGCGGCCGCGTTCGGCCTCGATCGCCTCGAAGCGCTCAAGGCGATCACCTTGTACCCTGCACAAATTCTCGGTGTTGCCGATAAACTCGGCTCGCTCGAGCCCGGCAAGCTCGCCAGCTTCTTCGTTGCCGACGGTGATCCGCTCGAGGCCACCACAAAAATAGAGCGCGTGTTCATTCAGGGTCGTGCCGTTGATCTCAGCAATCGGCAGTCGCGCTTGAACGATAAGTATCGCGAAAAATATCGTCGGCAGGCGGTGGATCCAGCCACCGCACCGGCAACAGTGCCGCGCGCAAAGCAATAACGAGACAAGTTGTTGCCATGTCCAGCCACACCCTGAACCTCACCGAAGGTGTTTATCAGTACCTGCTCAGCCATTCGCTGCGCGAGCACTCTGCGCAAGTAGCGTTGCGTGAAGCGACCCGTGCGCATCCCCACGCCACCATGCAAATCTCGCCTGAACAGGGCCAGTTCATGGCGCTACTGATTCGGCTTCTCGGCGCGCGCCGCGCTATTGAGATCGGTGTGTTTACCGGCTACAGCGCGCTGTCGGTGGCACTGGCCTTGCCAGACGACGGCAAGATATTGGCGTGCGACATCAGTGACGAATACACCCGCGTTGGCGTGCCGCACTGGCAAGCCGCTGGGGTTGCGCATAAAATTGATCTGCAACTCGCCCCCGCGCTGACCACGCTCGACGCCCGACTGTCCGCGGGCGAGCAGGGCCAATACGATTTCGCCTTTATCGATGCCGACAAAAGCGGTTACGACGCTTATTACGAACGCTGCCTGCTACTGCTGCGCAGCGGCGGGCTGATCGCCATCGACAACACGCTGTGGAGCGGCAAAGTCGCCGACCCGGCGGAAGACGCCGATACGCTGGCGCTACAGGCGCTCAATAGCAAACTGCATCGCGATGCGCGCGTTGACATTTCCATGTTGCCGATTGGCGACGGGCTCACGCTGGCGCGCAAACGCTGAGCGT
>JAYVKG010000030.1:0-5806 GCA_043768625.1 Betaproteobacteria bacterium | reverse complement strand
TTTTACGCCGGCGTCGACGGATGGATGAATAGAAATCATGAATGGCTCCTCTTCATGTTCAGACGAACCAGAAGATAACTCGACGGCTGGGGGCTTGCTTACCCCATCCGGTGTCCCGTCACGCTTCCGCAGGATCCGGGTCGATTGCCCTTAAGCTTTCATGCTGATGCAGGGCAACAGAACCCGCCCGCGCGGCGATACGCGGCGTTACGCTTATCACATCGCCGTTTTGTGCGCGATGAACCAGAGCGCGATCCATTAACACCAGCGCCAGCAGCGCCTCGGCAATCGGCGTGGCGCGAAGTCCGACACATGGATCATGGCGACCATGCGTATTTATCACTACCGGCCTGCCGGCCGTGTCGATAGATTGGCGGTCAAGGCGAATCGATGAGGTGGGCTTGATCGCAATCGACACTGTGACTTCTTGCCCAGTCGAAATTCCGCCCAGCACGCCACCAGCATTGTTGGAAAGAAACCCGGCCGGCGACATTTCGTCGGAATGTTCGGTGCCTTTCTGCACAATCGAATTAAAGCCGGCACCGATCTCTACACCTTTCACAGCATTGATGCCCATCATTGCGTGCGCAATCGCCGCGTCGAGACGGTCATAAATGGGATCGCCCCAGCCAACCGGCACGCCGCTCGCCACCACGTTGATGCGTGCGCCACAGCTCTCGCCCGATTTCCGTAACCGATCCATGTAGGCCTCAAGAACATCGATCATGCTCTCGTTTGGCGCGAAAAAAGGATTTTGATGAACGGCGTTCCAAGACTCAAACGGGATGCAATTTTCGCCCAATTGCGCAAGATATCCTTGTATCAACACGCCAAATTTCTCTCGCAGCCACTTTTTCGCCACGGCACCAGCGGCAACGGTGGGCGCTGTGAGCCGCGCAGACGACCGGCCACCACCACGATGATCACGAATGCCGTACTTCTGTAAATAAGTGTAGTCTGCATGACCGGGACGAAAGCTATCGGCGATATTGCCGTAGTCCTTGCTGCGTTGGTCTTCGTTGCGAATCAGCAGTGCGATCGGCGTGCCAGTGGTTTTACCATCGAATAATCCCGACAGGATTTCAACAAGATCCGCTTCGCGACGTTGCGTCACATGGCGCGAAGTGCCAGGCTTGCGACGATCCAGCTCGCGCTGGATGTCGTTCGCCGACAGCGCCATTCCCGGCGGGCAGCCGTCAATTACACAACCGATCGCTGCGCCGTGGGATTCGCCAAAATTAGTGACGGTGAAAAGCTTGCCGAGAGTGCTGCCAGACATGATGGTTTGATAAAAAATATTGACTTGAGTGTAGCACGCAGCCCTACACCTTTTGACCGCGTCGAGTTATAGTAAACGTGCACCAAACACCCGCTGCACAATCTGATCAATCCTTGTTAATCCGGAGCAATCATTATGAGCAAAAGCAAAGACACGAAAAAGTCGGTGAAGAAAGAACCCGTCAAAACGCCGAAGGAAAAAAAGGAAGCCAAAAAGGTGAAAAAGGAAGAGCGCAAGCGGCAGTAACTTGACGCTGTCGCGTACTGATTAGCGTTGCCATGCCGGTCCGTCATTCCGTTTGTGGCGGTCGGCCGCTATTGGGGTTATCCATAAGTCGACGCATACCCGGGATAAAATTCAAATGATCATCGTCCATCACCTAAACAATTCCCGTTCGCAGCGCATTATCTGGCTACTGGAAGAACTGGGGCTCGCATACGAAATCAGGCGATACGAGCGCGACAAAAAAACCATGCGTGCGCCCCCGGAATTGCGTGCAGTGCATCCGCTGGGCAAGTCACCGGTAATTACTGATGGAGACATCACAGTCGCCGAATCGGGTGCGATTACCGAGTATCTGGTGGAGCGCTATGGCAAGGGTCGGTTGATCCCTGCCGCAGGCACGCCGGATCGCCGGCGTTATACCTATTGGCTGCATTTTGCAGAGGGCACAGCGATGCCGCCGCTGGTGATGACACTCGTGTTTAACCGAATCGAAGCCGAACCAATGCCTTTTTTCGTCAAGCCCATTGCGAAAAAAATATCGGCAGCCGTTAAAAATTCATTTATCAATCCCGAGATCACCCAGCAACTGAACTACATGGAAACTGAAATCGCCAATACCGGCTGGTTTGCGGGAGCCGAATTCAGTGCAGCCGATATTCAGATGAGTTTTCCACTTGAGGCGGCTGCGTCGCGCGGCGGTTTGAGCGCGGGCCATCCAAAGTTGATCGATTTTCTGCAGCGAATCCACGCGCGTGCCGCGTATCAACGCGCGTTGAAGCGTGGCGGCCCCTATGAACTTTTGAAGTGAACCATTGCGCCGGAATGAACATAGCGGCCTCCATTGCGCCGCGAGCCATATGTTCGTCTGGTTGATCGAGATGCGGCCGGTGGCGATGTAATTAGTCAACACCAACTGGCGAACAACACGCGAAGCAAGTTGGCAGAGCAATTAACGATGGCTGTCCGGAAAAATCGATTTGACGTAACCGCGCCGTCGACACTAGCGCTGACGCGGTGTTTCAGCCTTTTTTGCCTTGACTACCCTGCGAAATGGCTTTTTACAAACAGGTGCAGCCCAGTAACTTCAATAATTCTGCTTCGCGCTGAGGGCTTAATCCCGCGCGTAACCGGTTTTTACGCGCTGCCGTTTGTTGTTCAAACCAGATCAACGTATCCGCCGCCGTAGTGGCCAATGAACGAAAGGTCAAGCCTGCGGCAATTGCGCGCGCATTGCTCCGGCGATGAAAGCCAACGGTCACGCCCTGCCCCGGCAACCATACCGGCAAATCACTCCAGGCGTTGACCTTTTGCCTAGTTAAAAACTCGGCCGACGCTTCATGCAGGACTGCGCCCTTCGTCGTCAACGCATTAATGCCGTGGAGCATCGCGCCGGTACTCAATTCAAAATTGGGACCGACGCCGTTGAAATCGCCGGTGACTTTGGATTCGGCCATGCGAATAGTCCATTCGGCGAGATCTCGTACATCGATAATCTGCACCGGGTCGGCCAACGGCGGCACCAGTACTTTGCCACCGCGCGCGAGCCGCACCGGCCAGTAGGTGAAACGGTCAGTCTCGTCACCCGGGCCGACGATTAGGCCGGGGCGGATGACGGTGGTGATGCCAGGATACTGGTGGTGCGCTTCGTCTTCACTCAAGGCTTTGAGCGGGCCGTATAACGACGACCTGTTCCTGCGCAGCTCGTCGCTGGTTTCGGCAATCGCGTTTTTGCCGGCATATTTTTCGCGTGGCGCCGATTCATCGCTGCCGATCTGGTCGCTACCGGCATATACGGAAATAGTAGAGATAAAAATATAGTGGCCGATATTGCCTTTCAAACCGCTGGCAGCATCCCGCACCCAGTGCGGTACGGCGGCCGGGTTATCAATGCAAACATCAAACTTGCGGCCTTCGAGCGCGCGGTAGTCGCCGATATCGCGATCTCCGACAAGTTCTTCAACCACAGCAGGCCGTTCTCCAGCGCTGCGGCCGCGATTAAAAAGCGTCACATTGTGGCCGCGACTAAGGGCATAGCGGACCTGATGCGTCCCCAGGAATCCGCTGCCGCCGAGAATGAGTACGGAGAGTGATTTAGTCGACACCGATATTGGCTTGGTGAAATGCCATGTGTTCAGCCATAAAAGTGGAAATGAAGTAATAACCATGATCGTAACCGGCGTGGCGTCGCAGGGTAAGCGTCTGCCCAGCTTCTGCGCAGGCGGCTTCAAATAGCGCCGGCTTCAATTGCTGCTCTTGCAGGAATTTGTCGCTCAACCCCTGGTCGACAAGGATGCCGTTCGGGAACGGGTTGGTCCGCAGACGCATCAGCGCACTCGCGTCATGTTCTTTCCAAAGATTGCGATCCGGTCCCAGATAATTGCTGAACGCTTTTTCACCCCATGCACATTGCATCGGTGCGCTGATTGGTGCGAACGCCGAGACAGATCGATAAATGTCCGGATGGCGGAGCGCCAGCGTCAACGCGCCATGGCCACCCATCGAGTGACCGAAAATGCCGGTGCTGTCAGGGCGCGCAGGAAAGCGGTTCAAAATCAGTTCGCGCAACTCCTGCGTGACCCAGCTTTCCATCTGAAAATGTTTGTTCCAAGGCGCACTGGTCGCGTCAAGATAAAAGCCTGCTCCATGGCCAAAATCCCAATCTTTGTCTGCGCCTTCGATGCCGGTGTTGCGCGGACTGGTATCGGGCGCTACCAGCATCAGGCCATATTCGGCGGCGAATCGTTGGGCACCCGCTTTGATCATGAATGTTTCTTCGGTGGCGGTGAGTCCCGCCAGAAAAAACAACACCGGAACCGGCCGGCTTCTGGCCTGCGGCGGCTGATACACTGAAAAACGCATTGGCAAGCCAATGCTCGTTGACTGGTGCAAATAATAGCCCTGCAAACCGCCGAAACACGAGTGCTCGCTGACCGTCTCCATCGTCAGTAAATCACCACCGAGCGAATCGACTCGCCACTTTTCATGAGCGCGAAGCCCTCATTAATTTTTTCCAGCGGCAACCTGTGCGTGATGAGATCGTCAATGTTGAGCTTGCCTTCCATATACCAATCGACAATTTTTGGGACATCCGTACGGCCACGCGCGCCACCGAATGCCGAGCCTTCCCACTTGCGGCCAGTTACCAGTTGAAACGGCCGCGTACTGATTTCCGCACCCGCTTCAGCCACGCCAATGATGAGCGAGCGCCCCCAACCCTTGTGACAACACTCGAGCGCCTGGCGCATGGTTTTGGTATTGCCGATGCATTCAAAACTGTAATCTGCGCCGCCATCAGTAAGCTGGATAATCCTGTCGACAACGTTGTCGACTTCTTTGGGATTGATGAAATGCGTCATGCCGAATTTACGCGCCAGCGCTTCACGCGCGGGATTGAGATCGACGCCAATAATTTTGTCAGCACCGACCATCCTGGCACCCTGAATCACGTTCAGGCCGATACCACCCAGACCGAACACGACGACGTTGGCGCCAGCCTCAACCTTGGCCGAAAAAATTACCGCGCCGACACCAGTAGTCACGCCGCAACCGATGTAACAGACCTTGTCAAACGGCGCATCTTCGCGAATTTTAGCCAGCGCGATTTCCGGCACTACGATGTAGTTGGAGAATGTCGACGTGCCCATGTAATGAAAAATGGCTTTGCCGTTGATGGAAAAGCGACTGGTCGCGTCGGGCATCAAGCCTTTGCCCTGGGTGGCGCGGATCGATTGACAAAGATTGGTTTTGCGCGACAGGCAGAATTTGCATTGGCGGCATTCCGGTGTGTACAGCGGAATTACGTGATCATTTTTTTTCAGACCCATCACTCCCGCGCCAACGTCCACCACCACCCCGGCGCCTTCGTGGCCGAGGATGGAGGGGAACAGGCCTTCCGGATCAGCGCCCGACAGCGTGTAGTAATCGGTATGACAGATACCGGTCGCTTTAACCTCAACCAGCACTTCCCCGGCTTGCGGGCCTTGCAAGTCCACTTCTTCAATAGTCAGTGGGTCGCCGGCTTTCCAGGCGATGGCAGCTTTGGTTTTCATCACTACTCCGTATTTGGGAACTATAAATCTGTGCGTGCCGGCGTCATGCAGCGCCCTGCTTTGCGGCGCATTATTCGCCGATCACGTCCGCACCCTTGGGCGGCACGAAGATGAATTCACCGCCGCCAATTTTTGGATTGCGTTCGAACCTTGAGAAATTTAAACGGGTGCGATTGCCGAACGCATCGCTCAACTCCATCGCAGCCAGTTGTCCGCTGGCAAAACCGATGCGGATTTTTTCAATGCCCGCATC
>JAYVKG010000029.1:0-13695 GCA_043768625.1 Betaproteobacteria bacterium | reverse complement strand
CGCATCAGGTAGTCGTGTCGACGGAATGCATCAGCTTGAATCAGGATGGAAATTCAGATAAGAGTTTAAATGCGCAGGGTTCATTTAGCAGATGATACGGGTGAATCGACAATACCACTGTTTCGTGCCAGCAATTTCAGCGCGCCCAGCACCAGTAAATCCAGCAGGCAATAAAGTGCGCCTGCCGAGAATGGCGGGTTGGCCGCGCTGATGTTTAACCATGGTGTGTTGCTCTGCCAAGTCCAATTACCCAGCGCGGTCCCGTAAATTTCCATCGCCAGGGCGAAGACAAACATGGTCGCGTAGAGCGTCCGGGCGCGATTGAAGATCATGCAAATCGCGAACACGCAAAACAGCAAAGCGCCAAATTGGTCGAAATGCAACCACCAGGCAAACCCGGCGTAGATGGCGGCTGCCCAGGGAAAAATGCTCTGGAAGGCGCTTCCCGCTTGGTACCGCAACATTTTTTTCGACGCGATTAGGCCCAGCGTCATCAGCAGGGCGTGGCCTGGCGGTACGAACAGCGGGAGATTGTAAAATTGATAGTGATACACGCCCCACACCAGTGAAAGTATTGCCTCGCCGGAAGCCGAGATCACGGTGCACAGCAGCAATACACGACGTTCCTGCACACCACCTCCCTGATACAGCCACGCCCAAACGCAGAGTGTCCAGACAACAGCAGCGTATTGTCCGGGCCAGCCGAAACCGGCATCGAGCGCCAGTCCGCCAACAATCACCGCAGCGATGTGAAACGGCACCCATCCCGACGCACGGTCCCACAGGCGGGCATGGGGAAAGCGCTGGTGATTAGCGTTCAAGCGCGGACCCTTGCGGCGCGTGACCAAAGCCATTAACCGCGTGCCGGCTACGCATCACCATTGCGCGCCGGCACGAAGATGCGAGGGCGGCTTTGGCCAGGCCGCTGCCTTAAGCAATGCCGAAGTTGCCTGTGCCCAGCACGCGGAGTTATTCGCTGTCACAGCAGTGCCTGGAAAAGATTATTGAAATCATCCGTCCAGACCCGACGATTGGGATCCGGCGGAATGACGTAAGTACCGTCAACAATTTCAGGTTTCATCAACAGCGATCTGTCTTTGGACAGCAATATCCAGTCACTGGTGGTCGAGCCATCCTCATAAATATCACGCACCCATGCGACGTGCAGTCCCCGTCGTTGCGCAATGGCGTTGACGATGGGTTTAAGGTCCAGAAATCGATTCGATACGTGATATGCAATCACGCCGTCCGGTTTCATGTGCCTTTCGAAAATCTGCACCGCTTCAAGCGTAATCAAATGTATTGGAATCGAATCGCTGGAAAAAGCGTCGATAGCTAGTACATCGAAGTGCTGCGCGGACTCGCGCTCAAGATTCAGCCGCGCGTCGCCCAGCGAAATTTCAATCGACGCTGCCGTATCCTTTAAATAGGTGAAGTCGCGCTGCGCGATGGTGACCACCTCGGAATTGATATCGTAGAACCGATATACGTCACCCTTATTGCCATAGGTGGCAATGGTGCCTGTTCCCAAGCCGATAATGCCAATCTTGCGCGGCTGATCCGGCTGTAGCTTTTCTTTGAGCAATAGAATGCGCCCGATGCCGGATTTGGTCTTGTAATAAGTTGTGGCAGAACGGTTATACGGCGGATCCATGTACTGTTCACCATGCAAAATTGCGCCGTGGACCAGCGAACGCCGTCGATATTGCACGCTGGGCGGGTCATATTCCTTGACCCGCAGCGTGCCGTAGAAATTTCGTGTCATCACCACCACGTCTTCGCGAAATTGCAGCACGGTATAGGCTGCGGAAGCAGCCACGAACACAATCACGGCAGCGCCTGCGAAGACCAGACCAGGATGAATTTTTCGCCACATCAGGCAGGTCGCCACGGCAGCCAACGCAAGCAGGCCGATCTGAAGTTCGTAGAAAGCCGGCAGCGTGAGTGGCGCAACGATACCGACCAACAATGCACCGATTGCGCCGCCGACGGAAATCATCAGATAAAACCTGGTGAGATGACGCGGGTGCGGCTTCATCGCTTCCAATTCGCCGTGACAAAACATACAGCCCACAAATAAACCGGTGGAGAAGATCCCGATTTGCCAATGCAACATGAAATGCAGATTTTTATCCGCGAGTGTCCACGACATTGCGATCAACAACAGCGCCAGCAGCGGTAGAAAAAGCCATCGCCGGTACCAGCCCCTGTGTGCTTGTTTGGATGCAAAACAAAGTATGAAAGTTAGCAAATACAACGCCAGCGGCACCACCCACATTAAGGGAATCGATGAAATGTTTTGGGTAAGATGGTTTGAGATCGCGAGTAACAAAACCGAGCCCAACGCCGCGAGGCCCAGCCAGGACAACATTTGGCGGCGGTCCGGCGAGGGCGCCTCGCCAATCTCGCCGCCCGCTTTTCGCTCGAAGCCGGCCGAGGTGGCGCCATCACGCTGAAGCAGGCCAAACCACGCTGATGCGGCGATCAAACCGGCGAATATTCCGAAGGCGAGTGACCAGATGATTGCCTGCTGTCGGGTGGTAATCCAGGTCTCGACCAAAAACGGATAACCGAGCAATGCGACCATCGACGCCAGATTTGACAGTGCAAACAGGCGGTACGGGCTGGCACCGGGATAGCGCTGGCTAAACCATACCTGCACCAGCGGGCTGGTGGTTGAAAGCAGAAAGTATGGAAGCCCGATGGTGGCGGCCAGCAGCAACAAAATGCGCAGGCTGGGTGCTTCCCCGCCGCTGGGTTTCCATTGGCTGTCGGGGATAATCGGCAGCAATATGACTGCCGTCGCGAGCAGCGCGATATGCAGCAGCGCCTGGCGTTGCGGCGAGAGCTTGCGGGTGGTCCAGTCGGCATAAAAATAGCCGGCCAGCAACATGCACTGAAAAAATACCAGGCAGGTGGTCCACACTGCCGCCGACCCGCCAAACCAGGGCAGAATTTGTTTGGCAATTATCGGTTGAAGCAGAAATAGCAGAAAGGCGGAGAAACCGACGGTAAAGGCGTAAAGAATCATCGCTGAATTGTCGCATGGCGGGTCTGACTTCTTCCGTCGCGAGCAGGTAAAATCGGTGCTTGAATTCTTGTACCACACCAATGCAAACCAGCCGTTCCGCATTCGTCCGGGGGTTGCGCGACCAGGTCCCGTTCATCCTCGGCAATATTCCCTTCGGCCTGATCACGGGCGCGGCAGCTATCAGCGCCGGAGTGGACCCGTGGCTGGGAATGGCGATGTCGCTGATCATGTTCACCGGTGCGGCACAACTGGCAGCAATTTCGCTGATGGCACAAAGCGCGCCCGCGGCAATTGTGGTGCTGACGGTATTGGTGGTGAACTTGCGCATGATGATGTACAGCGCTGCCGTGGCGCCTTATTTTCGCCATACGCCTCCGCTGCGCAAGTGGCTGTTTGCCTATCTCCTCACTGACCACGCATTCGCCTTGCTGACCACAAAATTTGACAAGCATCATCCGCCTAAACATCTCGACGCGTACTATTTCGGCGTCACCGCTGCCATGTGGTGTTTTTGGCAAGTGTGCGTGGCAATCGGCATTTTTGCAGGTACCTTGCTGCCCGCAACATGGTCGCTGGATTTTGCGATTCCGCTGGTGTTTTTGTCACTGGCGTTGCCGGCTTTGCGAACCAGAAATCACTGGGCGGCGGCAATTGGGGCGAGTGTGACTGCAGCGGTATGCGCCAGTTTGCCGCTCAAGCTTGGACTAATTGCGGCAGCCATTACCGGCGTGCTGGTCGGCGTGTGGTGTGAGCGGCACATGTTGGCCCGTACGGCGGAAAATACCGGAGCAAAAACATGAGTGGCATCAGCGCATGGCTAACGGTGATCATTTGCGGATTGGTCACGCTTGGCATCCGCGCCTCATTCATCATGCTGCCGCGGAATACTAAAGTGCCGGGCTGGTTGACCGGAAGCCTGAAATACGTTGCTGCGGCGGTGTTGCCGGCGCTCGCGCTTCCGGATGTATTGTTTCGGGAACTGGCAACTGGTGCCAGCGTCAACATTTATCGGATCCTCGCCGCCATCATCGCGGCCGCATTTGCGCTCAAGACCAAAAATATTTTTGCTACGATGGTAGTAGGGATGGCTGCACTGTGGTTGCTGAAATGGTGGGGACCGTTCTGATGTTGCAGGCGGTTCTACTCGGCTTGCTGGCATCCGAGGTAATCTTTTATGCGTGGCTGGGCAATTTTCTGGGTGAACGCGGCGTGAGTGGCTTAGCGATTACCGCTAGCCTGCTGCTGATGGCGCTGCTGTGGCGTTTGAGCCACGCGCTGATCAGCTTTTTGATTACCGCTGCGCTGCGTTGGCGAGATGATCGCGCACTGCCCTGGGCAAACAGCATGGCGGCGCTGACCAGCGAAATTATTGCGCGTGCCATTTGTTTTAACTGGAGTCAGGCGTTTCCACAGATTGCGCTGGGCGACGATCCGTGCGGCGCCAGATCAGGAACGCCGATTTTGCTGGTCCATGGCTACCTCAGCAACAGAGGGTTGTGGATTACGTTCAGACGGCGGCTTGCCGCAGCAGGCCTGGGACCGATTTACACGTTGACCCTCACACCAGTGTTTGGCGCAATCGATGCGTTGGTGCCCTCGCTGGATGCGAGGGTCGAGGCCATTTGCGCGGAGACAGGCGCGGCCGGGTTGATGATTGTTGCCCACAGCATGGGGGGGCTGGTCGTGCGTAGTTATCTGGCCCAATTCCGTTCATCGCGTGTGGTCCGGCTGGTCACACTGGGGTCGCCGCATCACGGCACGCAGCAGGCGCGATGGGGATTGGGCATCAACGTCGGCCAAATGCGCGTGGCGAGCAACTGGCTGCAAGCCCTGGCAGTGAGGGAATCCGGCGCCGCCGCCAGCACACCGCCTCCCAACACCTTATCCATTTACACATTGAATGATGACCTTGTCTATCCGCCAGAATCGAGCGTGCTGGCCTGGGCCGAGAACTTGCCGGTGTCCGCCATTGGCCATATGGGACTGGTTTTTTCAGATTCGGTCGCCAACAGCGTTATCCGCCATTTGCGCTGACTTAAAAAGGGTATCGACAATACCCCTGCCAAACGCTTAGAGTACTAGCTTCATTCATTGCCTAGGGAGGCGTCATGGCTTTAGTTGAGCGCGCAAAAAATATCTGTATCACGCCGAAAACAGAATGGCCCGTCATCGCGGGCGAAACGAGCTCGACCGGTAGCCTGATGAGCGGCTACGTGGCGCCGCTGGCAATTATTGGGCCGGTCGCGGCTTTCATCGGCGGCTCGTTGATTGGTCACACACTGCCGTTTATCGGCACATACCGCACACCGATCATCGCTGGTGTCGGTCTCGCCGTGTTCACTTTCATCATGGCATTCGTCGGCGTCTTCATACTTTCGCTCATTATCAACGCGCTCGCACCTTCATTTGGCGGTGAAAAAAATAGTCAGCAGGCATTGAAAGTTGCGGTTTACGCGTATACGCCAGCATGGCTGGCCGGCATTCTCAATATCATTCCTTTCCTCGGGTTGCTGGCCATTCTTGCGGCGTTTTACAGCCTTTACCTGCTTTACCTTGGGCTGCCGAGACTGATGAAGTGTCCCGAAGACAAATCCATTGGCTATACCGTCGTGGTGGTAATTTGCGCAATCGTGTTGTCGGTCGTTGTCGGTCTGATCGGTACCATGTTTGCCGGCGCAGGCATGATGGCCGCAGGCGGGATGGGTGGTGGTTCGCCGCTGTCTTCGTCAGCTGTACAGTTTGACAAGGACAGCCCAGTCGGCAAGCTGGAAGCGTTCGGCAAGTCAATGGAAGATGCCGGCAAGAAAATGGAAGCCGCCCAGAAAAGTGGCAATCAGGAAGAGGCGATGAAAGCGGCGATGGGCGGGTTGGGCGCGGCATTCGGCGGTGGTAAATCGATCGAGGCGGTTGAGATCGAAAAACTGAAGCCACTAGTGCCGGAAACCTTCGCCGGACTCGCAAAAAAATCCAGCAGCAGCGACAAAAGCGGGGTCGCCGGTTTTATGATTTCCAAAGCCGAAGCCAGTTACGCGGATAACGCGGGCAAAAGTGTGCAACTGGAAATCACCGATACTGGCAGCGCCAGCGGGATCATGGGAATGGCTAGCTGGATGAGTGTGCAGGGCGAAAAAGAAGACCAGTACGGGACGGAAAAGACCAAAAAAATTAACGGCCGTATGGTTCACGAGAAATCAAGAAAGAGCGGCGGGGGCGAATATAGCGTGGTGATCGCCGATCGCTTTATGGTGGAAGCGAAAAGCAGTAGCGTCGATCTCGATACGCTTAAGTCTGCTGTTGGCAGCCTTGATTTGGGTAAGCTTGAATCGATGAAGAATGACGGGGTCGCGAAGTAGTATTACCTAAGCAGGACGCGCCAGCTTGCAATTACCTGCGGCCGGAAAGCCGCTAGAAGTATGGCTCGCGCAGGCTGGCGCAAATTTGATAAGCAGAGATAAATCAAGCACTGGCGAGGATCGTGGCTCGAAAAGTCGGCAAACGCCGCGCCAGTAATGGACTTTGCTTCCTGAATCGGAGAAGAATAAAAAATCTGTGTAGCTCAGATTGCGCCGCGGTCTGTGGCGCGACTGCCGGGTACCAAGTAACTGCAGCGTTGCCTTCACCAGTGCCGCCATCGGGCAACCTGCGGCGCGGGTAGCAGCGCTTCAACCGCGGCAGGTTTGGTTACGTCATGGATAATCGTTGCAATTTAACTGAGGGCACTGCTGCAATATGGGCTGCAGCCCGGACACCCTCCGGCAAAGCCCGTTGTACGCAGAATAAAGCCGCCCGGACTCAGTGAAGGGCGGTGCGCTCATCGATAAATTTCGCCACCCGGTCAAGGACCGGTTTGCCGTTGCGCAATGGCGCGGCCAGCGCCAGCAGGATGCCGATGTGGCCCATTTCGGGATAGTAAGTAGTCTCAACCACACCACCGCGTTCACTGATACGCGCAGCGATATTTCTGCTGTTGTGGATTCCCACCCGCGTATCTTTTTCGCCGTGCAGCATCAGGGAAGGCGGTTCGCTGCCGGTAATGAAGTTAATCGGCTGTGAGGCTGCGCGAACCTCCTGTGGAAAAATGAATTCAAGTTTCGGCTCGGTCAGCGGCAGGAAATCCATCGGCCCTGCAAGACTGACCACGCCCTTTATCCGGCGCTTATCGATGCCGGAACGTTGCAGATATTTGCCGTCGTAAGCCACCAGCGCGGCGAGCTGCGCCCCTGCAGAGTGTCCCATTACCACCACCCTGGCCGGGTCACCGCCGTACTGGGCGACGTTATCAAAGGTCCATTTCAAGGCGAGCGCAGCGTCGTCCATGTAGGTCGGGAAAGTGACTTCCGGATAGAGCCGGTAATTGGGAATCACCACCACATAGCCACGCGACGTGAGCGCTTCAGCGACGAACAGGTAACCGCTCTTATCACCAGAGTCCCAAGCACCACCATAAAAAAACACCACCACCGGTTTAGGGACCGTAGTACCGCTGGACGCAGTTGAAACGGGCCGGTAAACGTCGAGTTTGTCGCGGGCATTGGTGCCAAAGGCGATATCGTGCGACGCCTCCAGACCGGTTTCCGGGATGAGGATATTGAACAGACGTATGGGCGTGCAGGCCGCAAGCACGGCGGCCATGGCAGCAAGGATTGCGGCAAACATCATGCGCGCCGGACGGCTTGGTATGGATGATTTCATGCCGATATTATCGGGGAAAAAAGCACGCGAATAAATAACCGCGTTACACTATTCGTATATTTATTGTTCAGCCTTCGGGAGCGCAATCTTGCTAAAGTCTATCGTCAATTTTACCGTTGCTATGTTTTGCCTGGCGGGTGCCGGGCAGGTTGCGGCAGCCCCGACCTTGCTGCACTGTGGCCGTATCGTGGATGTGCGCGCGCTGCAAGTGCTTACCGAGCGCACTGTCGTCGTCGAGGCGCAAACGATTGTACGCATTGATCGCGGCTACACCACGCCAGCGGATGGCAACGTAATCGACTTGCGCGATTATACTTGCCTGCCGGGCCTGATCGACCTGCATGTCCATCTGGCGTTCAGCCTGACGCCGGCTGCTACGATCGAGTCTTTCACATTCAATCCGGCCGACTATGCCGTGCGCAGCGTGGGCAACGCCGAGAAAACCCTGATGGCGGGCTTCACGTCGGTGCGTGATCTCGGCAGCGCGCAGGGCGTAAGTGTCGGCTTGCGCAATGCCATCAACAAGGGGCTGGTAAAGGGCCCACGCATCCAGGCGGCCGGTTTCATCACCTCTACCGGCGGCCACGGCGATCCAACCAATGCGCTACGCTCCGAACTGATGGGCAATCCCGGTCCGGATTTGGGAATTGTCAGTGGTGCCGATGAAGCGCGGCGGGCCGTACGCCAGCGATACAAGGAGGGCTTCGACCTCATCAAAATTGCCACCACCGGCGGCGTGCTTTCTCTCGCCAAGAGTGGCGATGCCCCGCTGCTTGCGGATGCAGAGTTGGCGGCAATCGTGACTACCGCGAAAGATTACGGTTTTTCGGTTGCCACCCATGCGCACGGCGCGGTGGGGATTAAACGCGCGATCCGTGCAGGGGTGCAGACGATCGAACACGGCAGCTATCTGGACGATGAAGCTATTACGCTGATGAAACAAAGCGGCACCTGGCTGGTCGCGACGATTTCGGCGGGGCGGTACGTGGCAGAACAGGCGAAAACGGCCGGTTATTTTCCTGACATCATCCGACCCAAGGCGCAAGCCATCGGGCCGCAGATTCAGGGTATGTTTGGCCGCGCCTACCGGGCCGGAGTGAATATCGCCTTCGGCACCGATCAGGGCGTTGCGCCCCATGGTGAAAATGCGAAAGAATTTGAGTACATGGTCGAGGCCGGCATGCCGCCGCTGGAAGCGCTGCGTGCCGCCACGCTGTACGGCGCGCGCGTCATGGGGATGGAAGCGCAAATCGGCTCAATCGAAGCAGGCAAGCTTGCGGATATAGTTGCAGTTCCGGGCGATCCGTCAATAGACATTGCGGTGATGAATCGCGTGGCCTTTGTGATGAAGGACGGTGTAGTGTACCGCCGACCCTGACTGATCTCCAGGAGTGATGGCGGCGGCCGAAAAGATATATCAGCCTTCAAGCGCGCTGATGCGGCCGACCAACGCAGGTCGCCCGATTTCACGCCAATCACAAGTTGGCGGCGCTTTACAGGCCTTTAAGGGTGCAACGCCTTGCCAGTGGCTGAGTTTGTCCTCCCGGTACTGCCCCGACCACTAAGCCCGCAAGTTTTTGTTAAAAAATTCCACAGTTCTTTGCCAGGCCAGTTTGGCCGCTTTTTCGTCATAGCGCGGCGTCGTATCGTTATTAAACCCGTGCTGTGTGCCCGGATACTTAAACATCTCAAATTTTACGCCTGCAGCTTTCAGTGCCACCTCATACGCGGGCCAGCCGGCGTTGATACGTTCATCGTCCTCGGCGTAATGAACCAGCAGTGGCGCTTTTATTTTCGCCGCGTCAGCGGCGGGCGGCTGGGACCCGTAAAACGGTACCGCGCCACCTAGATCGGCAATACGTGTCGCCAGCAAATTGGCAATGCCGCCGCCATAGCAAAATCCGACCACGCCAATTTTTCCGCTGGATTCGGGCAAGGTTTTCAAAAAAGTGGCCGCATTGACAAAATCGTTGCGAGATTTTGGTTGCTCCAGTTTTGCGAAAAGCTCGCGCGCCTTGTCTTCATCGCCGGGATAGCCTCCGAGCGGAAACAGCGCATCGGGTGCGAACGCAACGAAATTATCCACCGCCAGACGTCTGGCGATATCTTCAATGTGCGGATTGAGTCCGCGATTTTCATGCACCACCAAAACGCCGGGCAGTTTGCCGGACGTCTTCAGCGGCATCGCAAGGTAGCCGCGCATCTTGCCGTAGCCATCGACTGACGCGTACTCGACCAACTTTGTGCGAATGCGCGGATCGTCTTTTTTCACCTGTTGCGCCTCGGCAAATTTCGGGTTCAAGGCGTCAAGCAACATGGTGGCGGTCATGCCGCCGACGGCATACTTTGTCGCACTGCTGAGAAAGGCGCGGCGATCAATAATCCCGTGCACATACTCATCAAACAGCTTCATTACTGCAGGGTCGAAATCGTGCGAAGTTTTTATTTGCATGGCAAAGCTCCGTTCAAAAATTAAAGGTCAGATTCTGCAAAGTGCTGCATCGGCGCCATGGGCACAGCCGCCGGCCACGGTGTTGTCTGTTCACTCCCGCAGCCATGAAACCACGCCGCAGTGCGCAACTTGCGCGTTTCAGCAATAATGTTGGCACACGCGGCCACCGTTGCGCAAATTTATCCGGCTGTTACTTTACTTCACCTCTCGAAACTATCACCCTAAGGACACGAATTGTGAATCGACGTTTATTGAACACCCTTATTTCCCTCCAGTTCATGGTGTTGGCATCCACCTACTTTGGCAACGCTTACGCCGGTGATGCACCGCTGACAGCTGCTGCCAAAACTGCCGCCAAAGTCACTGCGGAGCCGGCATTAATATCCGGCATTGAGCTACAGAATATGGATACCAAGGTACGCCCGCAGGATGATTTTTATCTTTACACGAACGGCGCGTGGCTGAAAAATACCACCATCCCGGCGGACAAATCGCGGTGGGGCTCATTTGATGAATTGCGCGAGACCGCGTTAGCGAATCTGCGTGTTATCGTTGATTCAATCGCTGCACAAAAAGACAAAGCGGAGGGTAGCGAAGCGCAGAAAATCGGCGATTTGTACCAGAGTTTCATGGACGAGGCACGGCGCGAGTCGCTGGGCTTGACGCCGCTGCAATCTGACTTCGCGCGCATCGACGCGGTTAAAGACAAAAGCGAATTGCCGGCATTGATCGGCTACTTCAATCAAATGCGCATCACCACGCCGTTCGCGCTGCGCGTGGTGCAGGATGCGAAAGACGCGACCCAATACGCGGCGGCGCTTTATCAAAGCGGGCTGGGCTTGCCGGATCGCGATTATTACTTGAATGAGACGGATGCCAAGTTGAAAGACGCGCGCATCAAGTATCAGGCACTGATTGAAAAAATGCTGGCGCAGGCCGGGGAGAAAGACCCTGCTTTGCGTGCCAGAGAAATAATCGCGCTGGAAACAGACCTTGCCAAAGCGCAGTGGACCCGCGTTGAAAACCGCGATCCGGTCAAGACCTACAATAAATTCGAACTCGCCAAACTCGCTGAGCTGGTCCCCGGCTATGACTGGAATGCGCAATTGCGCGCAGTGGAACTCGACGGCAAAGTCACCTCTTTAATTGTAGGCCAGCCCAGCTATCTGGCGGGCTTCGGCAAGGCAGTCGACACCACTCCCATTGCCACCTGGAAAGCCTATTTCAAATGGCATCTCATCAGCCAGTATGCGCCGTACCTTTCCAAGTCTTTCGTCGATGACAGCTTCGCGTTCAACGGCACCCTGCTGCGCGGTGTGCCCGCCAACGAGGATGGCTGGAAGCGTGGTGTGCGCCTGATCGAAGGATCGCTGGGCGAGGCGCTGGGCAAGCGCTACGTCGAAAAGCATTTTCCGCCGGAGAACAAGGCGCGCATGGAAAAACTGGTGGCCAATCTGGTGGTCGCATTTGGCCAAAGTATCGATGGACTCGACTGGATGAGCCCGGCGACCAAAAAGGAAGCGCGGGCAAAACTGGCGACGATGAACCCGAAGATTGGCTACACCACCAAGTGGCGGGATTACTCGGCAATCCTCGTCAGCAAGGATGATCTGATCGGCAATTTGAAGCGGGTCAGCGTTGCGGAAAGCAATCGCAATATCGCGCGGCTTGGTAAACCCGTTGATCGCGAAGAGTGGGGCATGACGCCGCAAACGGTCAATGCTTACTACAATTCGCGCTTGAACGAAATTGTCTTCCCGGCGGCAATCCTTCAACCTCCGTTCTTCAATGCAGCCGCTGATGACGCGGTAAATTATGGCGGTATCGTTGCCGTGATCGGTCACGAAATTGGTCATGGCTTTGACGACTCGGGCAGCCAGTCCGACGCGATCGGCAATCTGCGCAACTGGTGGACCAAGGATGACCGCGAAAAATTTTCTGCCAAAACCAAATCGCTCATCGCGCAATACGACGGCTACTCGCCGCTGCCTGGTTATCACGTCAACGGCGCGCTGACGCTGGGCGAGAATATTGGTGACAATTCCGGTCTGGCAGTTGCCTACAAGGCCTATCACCTGTCGCTTGCTGGCAAGAAATCGCCGGTGATCGACGGCTTTACCGGCGAACAACGCGTGTTCCTCGGCTGGGCGCAAGTTTGGCGCGGCAAGGCACGCGACGATTCCACCATCGTCTTGCTGAAGACCGATTCGCATTCGCCCTCCGAAGTACGCGGCAATGCAACGCTTAAAAATCAGCCCGGCTTTTATCAGGCATTCAGTGTCAAGGCGGGCGACAAGATGTATTTGCCGCCGGACCAAAGGGTGACGATTTGGTAGATTAACTGGCGCGGCGTACGCTTTAAAAACGGCCTGCCTTTGCAGGCCGTTTTTTTGCTGGCGTGCGTCACCGCGATACAATCGTGTCACGGCGGATTCAGCAGGATTTTAAAGTGCAGATCGCCAGTGGGCGGGCTTGTCAGGGCAAAAAGACGCCAGCGACCGCGCGGGCGCTAGCGTTTGTAAACTTAAGCAGGACATTCAATCTTTAACTGCAACACCAGCCAACATGGTTGCATAGACCTCATTTGGTGTACGCCAACCGAGAATTTCGCTGGGGCGGTCAATCATACGTTCAGCGATTTCATCGAGCCCAGCTTGCGAAAACTTGCCCAAGTCTGCGCTGCCCTGGTCGTAGGTCAGGGTCTTGCGCAGCGCACAGGGTACCGATCCCAATGCACGCGCGAACGCTGTCCGCACGGTTGTCGTTTGCTTGTCCGGGTGCGCGCCAGCACCAGTTTGCGGCTGACTGGCTCCAGCATCGTGCCCACTTGACTATGACTGCTTCGCCCGATGGTCAGATCGCCTTCCCAATGCCCGGCAGCAGACGCGTGTCCACCTTTAGGCGGCGCTCATGAATCGATACCGCGCCAACGTTGCGAACCTGGGCAGGCTTACGCCCTTTGGCTTGACGTGGGCGACGCTTCTCGTGCCCCTGATGCAAGCCTTCGGCCACCAACAGTGCTTTCAACTGGTGCGCGGCAGGATGTGGACGGCGTCATGGATTGTCATGACGAAAAGAGCCAGTTTGCGTCGTTCGGTGAATCTTGCTTCAGTCGACAGGCGATCGCTCTGGGGGACCACCCCGTCAGTAACTGTGTCCGCACATGGTCGCTTAACAAGCACGTGCCTGCCTCTGCCGCTAAATCCAGTCTTCGTTTGCGCCCGCCGCGACGCTTGGCGATGACGGCTTGTTGCGGAGCCCAGTATCCCCGGCAAAGCAGCAGCACGCCCGCATTATCTGCCGAACTTGATAACGTAATTTCCCACGGCTAATCGTGTTTGCGGATCGTTTCAGCTGCCTGCTGATGGCTCAACCATTGAGTCTTTGCACCAATCCAATACTGGTCTTTTCGCGTTCCTTCGCGTCCGAATGTGGACCGCACGGACGACTACGCTGGCTTTCATTCATCGCAACACCTCGATCGGCTATGTTCTGCAGGTGTTGCAGGTATTGTTGTTCC
>JAYVKG010000028.1:0-61542 GCA_043768625.1 Betaproteobacteria bacterium | reverse complement strand
ACTCAATCATCGACCGCGCAAATCACTGGGGTACTTAACGCCATACGAAGTCATGTTTAATCGCCTACCGACTGTAGGGGCTCGTACTTGAATCCGCGATAATGACTGGAAACGCGCTCCAGTCATTGTGTTTTTCTTATTTGGCCTCGTTTAACCACTAATGAACACCATTCTGCAAGTCGACAAATTGCGCACGCAATTCTTCACCAAGGCCGGTGTGGTAAAGGCAGTCGACGATGTTTCTTTTTCGATCGGCAAGGGCCAAATCCTCGGGCTGGTCGGTGAATCCGGTTCAGGCAAATCCATGACCGGTTACTCGATCATGGGTTTAATCGATCCGCCAGGACGCGTTGTAGAAGGCCGCATCAGATTGAATGGCCGGGACGTGACGAATTACAGTAATGAGCAATGGCGGTCACTGCGTGGCAATCGAGTAGCGATGATTTTTCAGGACCCGATGATGACGTTAAACCCGGTGTTGCGCATTGATACGCAAATGATCGAGGCCATCACCGCGCACCAAAAAATTTCACGGGATTCTGCGCGCGAACGTTGTCGTAACGCACTTGCGAAAGTCGGCATTCCCTCGCCTGACGAGCGACTGCTCGGTTATCCCCACCAATTTTCCGGCGGCATGCGCCAGCGGGTCGCTATTGCGATTGCGCTGCTGAACCAGCCCGATCTCATTATTTGCGATGAGCCGACCACGGCGCTCGACGTGACCATTCAAGGACAAATCCTGTATGAGATGCAAACGCTTTGTCGCGACGCCGGCACCGCGCTGCTGTGGATCACCCACGATCTTTCCGTGGTTGCCGGATTAGCGGATCGCGTCGCTGTGATGTATGCCGGCAAAATCGTGGAGCAGGGAACGACGGACGAATTGCTGGATCGTCCGCGGCACCCGTACACCAAGGGTTTGCTGGATTCAGTTCCGAGCCGCAACGTGAAAGGTCAGCCGCTGAAACAGATTGCAGGCATGACACCGTCCTTGCTTAAAATCGGTACAGGATGCGCCTTCCGCGAGCGTTGTATGCGCCGCACAAGTGAGTGTGAACGTTCGCCGGCATTGGATAGACTTGAGGCTGGAGAATCGCGCACGGTGCGATGCTTTCACCCACACGTGGAATCGGCAATCTGAGTCATGGCATGAGCAAAACCCTGCTGGAGCTCAAAAATATTTCCAAGCGCTTCGAGAAAAAACTCGATGGAGCGGGGCGCTTTGCCAAGCTGCTTGGAGCGAAACTCGGCGAAGAAACGGTGCACGCCGTCGACCACGTTGATTTGAAAATAAGCATCGGCGAAGTGGTTGGACTGGTTGGTGAGTCCGGTTGCGGCAAATCCACGCTGGGACGTGTAGTCGTGGGCCTGCATCAACAGAGCGAAGGGGAAAAATTTTGGCGCAGCAAAAATGTCGCCACCATGACGGCAATCGAAAAGCGCGCCATGCAACTTGAAGCGCAGATGATTTTCCAGGATCCATATGCCTCATTGAATCCACGCTATCGTGTGCAAGACATCATTGGTGAAGCGCCAGTGGTTCACGGCATTATTTCGGCGCACGACAAGGCGGCGTACGTGGCCGAGTTGATGCAGCGCGTAGGGCTTGAGCCGACGCTGTCGCGGCGCTTTCCGCATCAATTTTCCGGCGGCCAACGCGCGCGCATCGGCATCGCCCGGGCGCTTGCGGTAAAGCCAAATTTTCTGGTTTGCGATGAAGCGGTTGCAGCGCTGGATGTTTCCATTCAGGCGCAAGTGTTAAATCTTTTTATCCAGCTGCGCGAACAATTGCACCTTACCTATCTTTTCATTAGCCACGACCTTGGCGTGGTGCGACATTTGTCTGATCGCGTGGTGATCATGTATCTGGGCCGCGTGGTGGAAACGGCACCAACTGATGACCTGTTTGCGAGCCCCAATCACCCCTATACGCAGGGTTTGCTGGCCGAGGTACCGTCGCTGACCACCCGCAAGAAAGATTTTGTTGCCATCAAAGGCGAAATTGCCTCGCCGCTGAATCCACCACCGGGTTGTCATTTTCATCCGCGCTGCCCGCACGCCGCATCGGTTGCGGATAATAGATGCAAGATCGAGCAGCCGATGCTCAGAGAAATCGCCGTGAATCGTTATTCGGCATGCCACTTGAATCAATGAAAACGCGCAGGAAGCTCGTAACATCGTCACCTGAAAGTTAAACCTATGTCTTTGCCAAAATTTCCTGACCACGCCGTCACCATCACCGCCTCCCGTACCGGACATGACCACAATGTTCCGGTGGTCTTCGATTCGCCGCATAGCGGCACGGTTTATTCTGCGGATTTCGATACCATCGTGCCACTTTCCGCGCTGCGCCGCGCGGAAGACACGCACGTCGACGCGCTATACGCATCGGCACCCGAATACGGCGCAACGTTAATCGCCGCGAATTTTCCGCGCAGCTATATTGACGCGAACCGTTCGTTGCTGGACATTGACGCCGCGCTGCTGGACGGCCCCTGGCCGGGCCCAATTAACCCCAGCAGAAAAACCGAAAAAGGCATCGGCTTGGTATGGCGAAAACTTGATACGGGAGAAGCAATTTATCAACGCAGGCTCAGTATTGCGGAAGTACAGGCACGCATCTCAAATTGTTACGCGCCCTACCATAAGGCGGTGCGTGATGCGATCAACTCGGCACACAGGCACTATGGCGCGGTGTGGCACATAAACTGCCACTCGATGCCAGCGACCTCGTCGGTTATTTCGGAGGAAGGACCCGGCCAGCCGCGCGCCGACTTTGTTCTCGGCGACCGCGATGGCACCACCTGCGCGCCAGTATTTACCGCCTTTGTAGCGCTCACCCTGCGCGGTATGGGCTATGAAGTCAAGATCAATGATCCGTACAAAGGGGTGGAACTGGTGCGCGCCTATTCGGACCCGACGGCAAACAAACACTCACTGCAGATTGAAGTAAACCGCAAGTGGTACATGGATGAAGTCAGCCGAGAAGCCAACGCCAATTTCGCGAAATTGCAGGGCGACATCACAAAACTGATTGCGGCAATTTCAAACTACGCACGCAAGCATATTCCCGCAGGTGGACATCATCACGATTGTGGCCACGACCGTCATGAACACCCACACGCACACGGAGATAAACATGACCAGGAACATTAAATCCGGCGCATCACCGTACACGGTGGAACTTACGCCACCCGATATCTCTGCCTATCGGCGGGGCAGTGGCGACATCGATTATGTCACCACTTTTGATAGTGGTAAGCCTGGGCCCCATGTAATGGTGAACGCGGTCACCCACGGCAACGAATTGTGCGGCGCCATTGCGTTAGACCGCATTTTCAAAATGAACCTGCGACCGATCCGCGGCAAATTGTCGCTCGCATTCGCCAATGTTGCGGCTTTTCTTACCTTCGATCCTGCACTGCCGCATGCCTCCCGCTTTATCGATGAGGACTTCAATCGTGTATGGACATCGACGACGCTCGATGGTCCGCGCCAGTCGGTCGAACTTGCGCGCGCGCGGGCGATGCGGCCTATCGTCGACCAGCTCGATTTCCTGCTCGATATTCATTCCATGCACGATCCGCATGGGCCGGTCATGATTTCGGGTCCGCTGGACAAAGGCATCGCACTGGCAAAATTTGTGGGTGTGCCTGAATTCATCGTTGCCGATGCGGGTCATGCCAACGGCACGCGGATGCGTGATTACGGTGGGTTCGGCGATCCGTCGACGCACCACGCGGCCCTGCTAGTGGAGTGCGGCCAGCATTGGGAGCAAGCGAGTGCAGAACTGGCGTGGCAAACGGTGTGGCGTTTTCTGCGGGCACTTGCAACAGTCGATCCCGCGCTCGCCGAATCTCAAATCGACAGTGCCCCTGCGGCTCCGCAAAAGCTTGTTCGAGTCACCGATGCCGTGGTGGCAAGCGGCAAGGATTTCAGATTTGCGGATGGACTGCGCGGGCTTTCGGTTATGCCTAAGCGCGGTGACGTGATTGCGCATGATGACGGCAAACCGGTGCCCGCGCCTTACGATAACTGCGTGCTCATCATGCCAACGCTGATTCATGTAAAGCCCGGGTTGACAGCGGTTCGATTGGGGCGTCTGGAATAAGTCTACCCTTGCGTGGTGTCCTCAGTCTTTCCGGATGGCCGAATACCGAGTTGTTTAAGCTTTCGATAAAGATGCGTCCTCTCCAATCCCACTTTATCGGCAACGCGCGACATATTGCCGTCCTCGCGGCGAATATGATGCAGAAAATACTGGAACTCAAATCGCTCGCGGGCTTCACGCAGTGGCAGGTCGAAAGGGATGCGGCTTTGAGCACCCGCCGCACCGACGTGATCGAGTCCGATTTCGCGAGCCACCCGCACCACGTCCTCGCTCGAAATTTCGCCTGACAAACTGGTGAGTGCCAGCGTTTTAACCGCATTTTGCAGCACCGGCAAATTGCCGGGCCACTCAAGGTTTCTGAGCGCATTTAGTGCCGCCACGCTGAAATGTCTAAGCGGACATTCGTTGGCTTCCACCATTTGCAGCAAAATCGTATTGGCCAGGTCGGGAATATCTTCCGGGTGCTCCCGCAAGCTCGGTACCCGCAGCGTCACTCCCGACAACTGCGTGAGCAACGCAGAATCAAATTCGCCGCTCTCAATGAGTGGCAGCATTGGTTGAGCCGTCGACGCGATGAGGCGGACGTTGAATTTTTCAAGTTTGGCGAGCAGTTGACCCAAGCCCTTTTGTTCATTCTTGTTTAGCGCTTCGATCTGATCGACAAACAGCACGCCATCGCGCGCGTCGGCCAACGGCGCAAACGGGTTTTGGGCGAGCCAGCCATGGTCGGCAGGGGCAAGCCATGCGGTATTGCGTTGGTGCACCATGCGTGCAATCAGCTCGAATCCGCAGCCGGCTTCGCCTGTCAGCAATAAAGGTACTTTCAGCCGGCTTACCTGTTCGAGTCGTTGGCGCAGCTCGGTCACCACCTTCGCACGGCCGAGATGGGCAAAGGTGAGACCTGGCTTGGGCAGCATTTTTCCGCCTGCCAAAGCCTTGCCAACGGTGGCGATAAGTTTCGGCAGACTGATGGGTTTTTCAAGAAAATCAAACGCGCCAATGCGAGTGGCTTCGATGGCAGACTCGATGGTGCCGTGCCCCGACATCATCACGACCGGCATCGTTAGCTGGCCAGAAACGGCCCACTCCTTTAGCAACGAGATGCCGTCCGTGTCTGGCATCCAGATGTCGAGCAACACCAGATCCGGGCGTTGCTCTCTACGAGCAATGCGAGCCGTCGCGGCATTTTCGGCCACCCTCACGTTGTAACCTTCGTCCTTCAGAATTTCCGAAAGAAGTTCGCGAATGCCGATTTCATCGTCGACGACCAGAATGTTGTTGTTCGTTGTCATATTTTTTACTCTGCGTGGATCATACGGTTAACTGAACATTTATGGGTGCTGTCTGCAGTGATAGTGGCAACAGAATTTCTACCAGGGCACCGTGCGGCTTGACGTTGACCACGGTCACACTGCCGCGGTGTTCCTCGATTATTTTTTTTGCAATCGCCATGCCAAGGCCGGTGCCCTTCGGTTTGGTGGTGATATAGGGCTCAAAAATTCGCCCCAGTACATCTTCGCGCACGCCCGTGCCATTGTCCTGCACACTGAAACGGACGTGGTCTCCGAGCAAACTGGTTTCCATCACGATCTTAGGTGCGGGCATGTTACTTAATGCGTCCAGCGCGTTCTGCGCAAGATTGTGGATGACCTGCCGCAGCAGCGCCCCGTCAGCAATGATTGTTGGAATGTTGTCGCCAAGGTTCAATTCGATTGCGACATTCATGGATTCATACAGAACCATCACCTCGACAACCAGGTCATTGATGGAAATCGCCGTCGGCGTCAGGCGTGAGCTGCGAGAATACAAACTAAAATCATCCACCATGCCTTTTAGTGCGCCAACCTGTGCCACGATGGTATTTGTCGCCCGCAGAAGAATTTCCTGCTCTGGTCCAGGCAATTTGCCTGCCAGCTTGTGCTGCAGGCGTTCGGCCGACAACTGAATCGGGGTTAACGGATTTTTGATCTCATGCGCGAGGCGCCGCGCCACTTCCCCCCACGCGGCATTACGCTGAGCCTGAATCAAGCCGGTGATGTCATCGAACACCAATATAAAGCCTGACTCGAGTGCGGCGGGAAGTTTAGTTCCGCGTACCAGTAGTGTTTTGCGTCCGACAGTCCCGGCCTTGCCGTCCGCTCCTTCGTTGCCCGCGTAATCCAATTGACGTTCCCAGGGCTTGTCGCGCAGCGAGGCAAGCTGAATCATAAAATCATCAATGAAAGGGGCTAGTGCAGGGAGCTGATTGCCCCAGTCCGACAATTTGATGCCTTTTAAACCATTGTGGGCAATACCAAGCATGTCTTCGGCGTTTTTATTCATCGTTTTTACGTAAAGCCGTTCATCCAACGCGATTACACCTGAGGTGAGATTGCCCAGAATGGATTCGAGGTAGGCATTGGCATGTTCCAACTCCTGTTGCTTTCGACCGACGATTTCCGACGCGCCGGCAAGCTGGCGTGTCATGGTGTTAAATGCCTGCGTCAGCACACCGAATTCATCGCGGCTTTTCACCGGATTCAATTTCGTAAAATCTCCTTTCGCTATCGCGCGGGTAGACTCGGCCAGCGCGGACAATGGGGCCGCGAGGCGCTCGGAAAGCAGGAAAGCAAGTGATATTGCGGAAAACAAGGTGAGCAACATGGCCAGCGTTAAGGTAAGTGCAAACAGCTGCTTCAAGCCGATTCGCTGGAGACCAAGCTGCTGATAATCCCGAATGCCCGCCTCCACGCTTGAGGCGTCTGCGGCAAGATTTTTGGGGGCTGCTTGCACAATCTGCAATACCCGCCGCGATCCAAGCGGTTTGGCAGCCAAAACGGGCACCACAATCCGAAAATACAATGATCGATCAGTCTGCGATTCAGCCATTCGGATGGGGGCTGACTGCAGGCTTGCGGTTATTTCCTCCCTTGTAGGCTTGTCGGCAAACAATCTGGTTTTGCTGCCGCCATACGCGATTAGCTGGCCATCCGCTGCGAACAGTGATACGTCATCGAAAGCGAACTTCGTTTGCAATTCACGCAATGCCTTACTGGTTTCATTTCCGTTATCGTCGATCTGGGACGCGGCAGCAACGCCGCTGCGAACCAGTTCGCTGAGGGCGGCGTCGATAGCGCTTTTGCCCAGGTTGAGCGCACCCTCAAAGGCTTTGTCCACAGGTACATCGAACCATGAGTCGATGGATCGATTCAGGAACTGTACGGAAATTGCATAAACCAGCCCGCCCGGAATTACCGCCATCAGCACGAACACGGCCATCAATCGCAGCGCCAACTTTGCGCCAAAAACACGACCGTTTAATTTGCGCCACAAGGAAAAAATTTGGTAGGCAATAAGCGCCAACAGGCCGACGATGAGCGCGACACCAACACCGAGTAGCCACGGATAATGGGTGTTGAAGAAGGTATTGTTGCTACTGGCGCGAAACAACAGGCCAATCAGGGCCACGCCAAGCACCACACAGGCGAGCAGAATGGCGCGGATCATGGCTTGTATTCTCCCGGCGCGCTAATAGTCCAACGATACCAATCCGACGACAGACTCCATTCTTTGGAGGCGATTACGTTGAGCTGAAAAGGTTTTGGGAGCTGAGAGGTATCTAGTCGAAAGCGCAGTGCCGCGTCATATTTTTCGCCCGCCCTTAGGCCGCCTCGTTCGAGAACCTGCCACGATCGAACACGCGAAAGTGCGCGTCGGACATCTTCAAACGACGCGACGTTTTGCGAGATGCCGGAATATGAAATACGGTACTGATCGGTCAGCGGCGCATAAGAAATGCGCCGCTCACGGGAGGCCGACGCGACTGTCTGATCGAGCCAGTACCAGCGACTGCGGCTCAGCTCGAATTCAACAATAAAATAAAGCGGAACCCCTTTGCGCACGGCTTCCTGCAAGGCGGCAGTAAGCTCCAATTGAATGTCGGCATCGACCTGATAGCCGTCTTCGAAGGCTTCCAGCTTTGCGCCGGTGATGGTCGCTCCTTCTGCATAGGCCGTAGTGGGCAACAAAGTGCAGCAGAATACCGACAAGATCGGGACACACGCCCACTGCACGCATATGCGTGAAATTTCAGTTCGTGAAGGCAATGCAATCAATCGCACAGGATCAGGAAGTCTTCTCCAGAAGGGCGTAAAAAAAACCGTCGTGAACATCGTTAGGGAGAAGTTGGCCGTCCGCAAGTTCTGCAATTGCGCCTAAGTCGCTCACGCCAGCCGGCGTCGTTTGCGCGAAATTCAATTGGCGAGCGTTGGGTGTTTTTCGCCGGAATTGCTCAATGATGTCCTGATTTTCGGCGCGAAAGATAGAGCAAGTCGCGTATAGCAATCTACCACCAATACTCAGGCAATTCCATAACACCGTCAGTAGCCTGGCCTGCTGCCTCGCAAGTGCGAAGATATCGGTTTCACGCCGTATCCACTTGATATCTGGATGGCGTCGTACGACACCCGATCCGGAGCAGGGAACATCGAGCAATATTCGATCAAACGGAACACCGTCCCACCATTCATCTGGCTTTGCTGCGTCCGCCGTTTTCAGATCGGCGTGAAGCCCCAGCCGGGCAAGGTTGTCACTGACGCGTGAAAGTCGCCGGCTGTCGCTATCGATTGCCAGAAGCTTTAGTTGCGATTGCGCGCCCGCTGCTTCCAGAAGGTGCCCGGTTTTGCCGCCAGGCGCCGCACACGCATCAAGGACATTTGTGCCTGCAACCGGGCAAAGCAGTGCCGCAGCGATCTGCGCACCGGCGTCTTGCACCGACACCAGCCCTTCACGAAATCCAGGTAGTTGATTTACGCCAATGGGTTTTTCCAGCATCACTGCTTGGCCGTAAACGTGCAGCCCGGCCAGTCCGTGTTTTGCCAGCAAGGCGACGTATTCCGCGGGCGTGGTGCGCTTTGCATTCACTCTGAGACACATGGGCGGATGCAGTCGTGCCGACAGCAGCACTGACTGCCAATGCGCCGGATATTCTTTGCTCACACGCTCGATCCACCAGGGCGGAAAATCATATTGCGCTTGTAGCGAAGTCAAACGCTCGCGGGCGAATTTTTCCGGTGCCCGCAGGTAATTTCTAAGCACCGCGTTGATTAATGGTTTGGCACGACCGAAACCGATGACCTCTGCAGCGGACACCGCGTGGTCAACAATGGCGTGTGCTGCCGCATTGGAAAACTGCAGCTGCGAGAGCGCAATCAGCAGTAAGTGTCTGACCGGCGGATCGTTGATCGGTTGCGATAGCAGCAAATCCAGCTGGGCCGCAAGCAAACCGTAATGTCGCAAAGTATCGAAAGCAATGGAGTGGATCGCAGCGCGTTCGTTTGGGCTGAGCTTGGTGGTTTGCGCCAGTTTGACCAGTACGGCTTCGAGTACGCGATCAAGATTCTTGCCCGAAAGCACCTTGCCAACTACATCGGCGCTTGCAGCCTGTACTGCAATCATGCCGCTAGGCTGGACTATGGGAGGTGTAATCATGTCAAGCGCCATCCAAGTTGTATTGTTAAGCCGCAAAGCAAATCTGCAATGGCCATGCGTTTTCCGCCGGATTTTTGCACAGTGACAAGGTCTAGTGCGTCCTGCGCGCACTGGACGGTAAGACGGCCGTCAGTTACCGCGATAATGGTTCCCGGCGTTTTTGCCGGATCGGCGGTCTCAGAATTTACCGCGCCACGCCAGATTTTGAGCGACTCGCCGGCAAACATGCTCTCGCAACCAGGCGCCGGATCAAATGCACGTAGCCGTCTCTCAATGACGACAGCCGGTTGATACCAGTCGACATGCGCTTCTGCTTTAGTGATTTTTCGGGCGTAGGTGACGCCCGCAGTCGGTTGTGCTGCCGCTTGTAAAGTGGTCAGTTTCTCGATGGCATCAACGATAGTGGTGGTCGCCAAAGCGGTCAATTTTGCAAACAACGTGCCGCTCGTTTCGTCAGATGCGATGGAGCATGTTTTTATCAGCAGGACCGGACCAGTGTCGAGTCCGGCATCCATTTGCATGATGGTAATGCCGGTTTCAGTGTTGCCGGCTTCAATTGCCCGCTGCACGGGTGCCGCCCCCCGCCAAGCAGGTAGCACCGAGCCATGAATATTGATGCAACCAAATTTTGGAATGTCCAGTATCGACTGCGGTAGCATCAGGCCGTATGCGGCGACGATGATCGCATCGGGAGCGAGCTTGCGCAATGTGGTCTGAATAGCTTCGGCGCTAAGCGTCGCTGGCTTGGCGAGTGTCAACCCAAGGCGCGCCGCTTGTTCCGCCACTGCGCTTGGACGAATTTTAAGCCCGCGTCCGGCAGGGCGGTCAGGTTGCGTTAGCACGAGCACGATTTGATGGCCTGCAGCGTGCAGAGCGGCAAGCGCTGCGGCAGCAAACGGGGGCGTACCTGCAAAAATAATTTTCATGGTGTTGCAATCCGCCAAATAGAAACGCCGGTCTCATGCCGGCGTTTCTATTGGTTTGACATGCCTAAATTTAGGCGCGCGCAGAGACCGAAATGCGCCGACGCGGAGCCTCCATATCGGCATCTCGTTCAAGTTCACGCTGGCGCTTGATCAGCTTGTTTTTGATGCGATTTGCCTTCAGGGGCGAAAGGTACTCAACGAATACATGCCCGTCCAGATGGTCAATTTCATGTTGAATGCAGACGGCAAGCAAGCCGGAGGCGTTAATCGTGAATCGTTGACCGTCGCGGTCCAGCGCGGTAACCATGACGGTTTCCGCACGCTCCACCTTGTCGTAAAAGCCGGGCACCGACAAACATCCCTCTTCGTTTACGGCAGTGCCTTCTTTTTTGATGATTTCGGGGTTGATGAAAACCCGGAGTTGATTCTTTTCCTCGGATACATCAATCACCATGACGCGCTTCAATTCGCCGACTTGCGTCGCTGCCAAGCCAACACCGGGCGCGTCGTACATGGTTTCCGCCATATCATCGACCAACTTCTTGATTTTGTTGTCGATAATCTTGACTGGCTCAGCGATGCGAGTCAGTTGCGGATCGGGGTAGGTTACAACGTCCAAAATGGCCATAATTGCTTGCGAATTGAATAAATTAGGTGCAGAATCTTGAGGAATAACTTTAAGTTTGCGGCGCTGTATTGACTTACAAGTCTAGTAGAAGTTGCCGCATATGGCAAATTTGCTTGTTAAGACATGGGCTGTGGTGCCTGTCGTGTTAGCCGGTTTGTCCCTACAAAAGTGAGATCCGCCATGAAAAAAAGCAAGCTCACATTCCTCTTTGTGCTCTGTTTGGCCAACTTTGTTCCCCAAATTAGTTGGAGTCAGGCCAATCCCGGTGCAAAAGACGAGGCAAGCGTCACTAATAACGACCAAAAAGCCAAAAAAACACGCATTGCGAAAGCCACTGCGCCCATCCAGCTTGCGGCAGACGCGCCTGCTAGCTACGTGGTCGTTAAGGGCGACACACTATGGGATATTTCGGGACGATTCCTGAAAGAGCCGTGGCGCTGGCCCGAAATCTGGAACATGAATCGTGAGCAGATCAAAAATCCTCATTGGATTTATCCAGGTGACGTGGTCAAATTGTCCTTTGACATTAATGGTAGTCCGTCGCTTTCGCTGGTGTCGGACGGCACCTTCAGCGACGGTTACACACGCTTGCAGCCACGCGCGAGGGCGGATGTACTCGCGCAGGCGGTTCCGTCAATTCCCTCCAAAGTCATCGCGCCATTTTTGTCATTGCCGCTGGTCATTGAGGAAGGCGCGCTGGCAAATGCGCCGAGAATAATCGCAACTGAGGATAATCGTGTTGTCATCGGTGCTGGCAACACTGCTTATGCGCTCGGCCTGCAGCAGAGCGCCGGCTCCAAATGGCAAATTTACCGGCCCGGGAAAGTCCTCAAAAATGGGGCGGGCGAAGTACTCGGTTACGAGGCAAATTATCTGGGTGACGCCAAAGTGGTGCGCTTTGGTGAAAGCTCTACTATTGAAATATTGCGATCGACCCAGGAAATTAATCGTGGCGACCGCCTCACACCAACGGCAGATACAGCGGTACCCTCGTACAGCCCCCATTCGCCCAATAAAGAAGTTTCCGGGGTGATTATCTCAGTGCTCAACGGCGTGGATACTGGTGCGCAGTATTCCGTAGTCGCGATCGATTTGGGCAAGCGCGATGGCATGGAAGTTGGCCATGTGCTGGCGACCCTGCGCAAGGGTGCCACGGTCAGTACCAGCGACCCGCTGGGTCAGGCGACCCAGTTGCCGTCCTCGACACCCGAAGAGCATACCCCGTCCGGCAGCACCGTCAAATTGCCCGACGAACGCAACGGTCTCGTATTTGTGTTTCGCGTCTTCGAAAAAGTCTCATACGCACTAGTGATGTCAACTCGTCGGCCCGTAGAGCTCGGCGACTTGGTTCAAACTCCCTAGTCCACCCGCAAGCGAAGACGCAATGCCCATTCCGTTTTCCGGCGCGGAGCCACGGTCTTGGCTCGCACTGGAACTGATTCCGGGCCTGGGTGGCGAGGGGGTGCGTAAATTGCTGACGCGTTTCGGCGCGCCGTCCGCAGTGTTAGCCCAATCAGTCAGCACATTAAGCCAGAGCGTGTCGCCAGCCGTGGCGCGCGCTATCGCCACCGGCGCTGCCACCGAAACCTTGGAAGCCTGCCTTCAATGGCTCGAAGGCGAAAGCAACCACTTACTTACTCTTGCCGACGGCGACTATCCGCCTCAATTGCTGGAGATCGCCGACCCGCCTCCGGTGTTATTTTTGAAAGGCCGGCGTGAATTACTGGGTCGGCCAGCCCTGGCGGTGGTTGGCAGCCGCAATGCCACACCTTCCGGGCTTAAAAATGCCGAAGCATTCGCAAGTAGTCTTTCCGAAGCTGGGTTTACCATCATTTCCGGCATGGCTCTGGGAATTGACGCGGCAGCGCACCGCGGCGGACTATCCGGCATCGGCAGCTCAATTGCGGTCGTCGGCACCGGCTTGGACCTGATTTACCCTGCGCGCAACAAAGCGCTGGCGCACGATCTCGCTGAAACCGGCCTGATCATCTCAGAGTTCGCGCTGGGCACGCCGGCATTGGCGAAAAATTTTCCGCGTCGCAATCGCATCATCAGCGGCCTCTCGCGCGGTGTACTGGTGGTCGAAGCGGCACTTGCGTCTGGCTCGCTCATCACCGCGCGGCTAGCGGGCGAACAGGGTCGCGAAGTGTTCGCCATTCCAGGCTCGATTCATTCGCCGTTTTCAAAGGGCTGCCACCAGCTCATCAAGCAAGGTGCTAAGTTGGTCGACGAGGCCAACGACATCCTGATTGAATTTCACTGGGGCAGCAGCCAGCCTGCCAACAATGCCACTCTGGCCAATGCTGACGATGCGAATCAAGATCCATTGCTGCAGGGCATGGGATACGACCCGGTTTCGGTTGACACGTTGTTGGAACGGCTAGCGCTGCCCACCGACAAACTCATTGCCCGCCTCACTGAATTAGAACTTGAGGGTGCAATTGCCTCAATGCCTGGCGGAAACTATCAGCGACTGCGTTGATCGAAAGCCCAAGGTAATAAAGTTGGCGGCGCGGCGCGTTAGTCAAATATTTTCCGCCCAGGTTTTGACGTGGCGCTTGCGATAAAGCGTCAACCCTGTCTATCATTTGACCCCTTTTGCTGGTTTTCAGGTCGGCAAACCATTCACCAAATACACCAGAAAAGCACCGAAATTCATGGGCAAATGCCTCATCATCGCCGAGAAACCTTCCGTCGCCAACGACATCGCCAAGGCGTTGGGCGGGTTTACCAAACAAAAAGATTTTTTTGAAAGCGACGAGTATGTTCTGTCCTCGGCGGTGGGGCATTTGGTTGAAATCGGCATGCCTGAAGAGGAGGAGGTCAAACGCGGCAAGTGGACTTTTGCACACCTGCCGGCGATCCCGACTTACTTTCAGTTAAAGCCGATTGAAAGAACCGAAGACCGTTTGAAGGCGCTGCAAAAACTGCTCAAGCGCAAAGACGTGGATGCGTTGATTAATGCCTGCGATGCCGGCCGAGAAGGCGAATTGATCTTCCGCTACATTGTCCAGTATGCAAACGCCAAACAGCCAATCAGACGCCTGTGGCTTCAATCGATGACGCCAGCCTCTATCCGCGCGGGATTCAAGCAGCTGTTGCCGGATTCAGCCAAACTGGGTTTGGCCGATGCGGCAGTGTGCCGGAGCGAGTCCGATTGGCTGGTTGGCATAAATGGTACGCGCGCCATGACGGCGTTTAACTCCAAATCCGGCGGGTTTCAGCTCACCACAGTCGGCCGCGTGCAAACCCCTACGCTGGCTATCATGGTTGAACGCGAAGAGCGCATCAAAGCCTTTCGCCCACGCGATTATTGGGAAGTCCACGCCAGTTTTTCCGCCGCAGCCGGCGATTATCCGGGTCGGTGGTTTGATGAAAAATTCAAAAAAGCGGAAGACGATGAGCATCTGCGCGCCGAGCGACTTTGGGACGACAAAAAAGCCCGCGCTATTGTCACCAGGTGCTTGGGTAAAATTGGTGTCGTCGAAGAAGAATCCAAGCCGACCACTCAGGCATCACCGCTGCTGTTTGACCTGACCTCACTTCAACGTGAGGCCAATTCGCGTTTTGGTTTTTCTGCCAAAACGACATTGGGACTCGCGCAAGCGCTGTACGAAAAACACAAGGTGTTGACTTATCCGCGGACCGATGCACGGGCGTTACCCGAAGACTACATCGACACGGTAAAAGAGACGCTGCAGGTTCTGAAGGATGGGCAATACAACGTTCTGGCCAAGAAAGTGCTCGACAGTGGCTGGGTTAAGCCAAACAAACGCATCTTCGATAACAGCAAAATTTCAGACCACTTCGCGATCATCCCGACCACACAAGCGCCAAAATCATTAAACGAGATCGAGGCAAAGCTGTACGATTTTGTAGTTAAGCGTTTTCTCGCCGTGTTTTATCCCTCTGCCGAATTTCTGCAAACCACACGCATCACCCGAGTCGAATCCGAAGCCTTCAAGTCAGAAGGTAAAGTGCTGGTGAACGCGGGATGGCTTGCGGTTTATGGTCGCGACGTTGATGAGGAAACGGCAGCGACTAATCTGGCGCCGGTAAAGTCGGGGGAAAAGGTAAAAGCTGAAACAGTTGAAGTGAAAGCAAACGCCACCAAACCACCCGCACGTTATTCAGAAGCCACACTGCTGTCCGCCATGGAAGGTGCCGGCAAGGCCATTGATGACGAAGAACTGCGTGCCGCGATGAAGGAGAAAGGTCTTGGTACGCCGGCGACGCGAGCCGCGATTATCGAAGGCCTGCTTTATGAAAAATATCTGCATCGGGAAGGCCGGGAATTAATTCCCACCGCCAAAGCGGCCTCGTTGATGATTGCGCTTCACGGTCTGGGCATACCGGAATTGTATTCGCCCGAACTTACCGCCGACTGGGAGAAAAAGCTGGCGCTGATGGAAAAAGGCGAATTGAAACGTGCGAAATTCATGGCCGAAATTATCGACATGACCACACACATTGTCGGGCAGGCCAAGAACTTCGAGCACGATACGATCCCGGGGGATTTTGGGGCAATCACGGTTCCGTGCCCGAAATGTGGCGGCGAAGTGCATGAGAATTACAAAAAATTCCAGTGCATGAATTGTGACTTCGGATTCTGGAAAATTATTGCCGGCCGCCAACTGGAACCGGCTGAGGCTGAAACGCTGATTTCGAAACGCGACGTAGGACCGCTCGACGGTTTCCGCAGCCGGCTGGGACGCGCATTTTCGGCGAATCTTATTTTGAACAAAGAGATGGTCATCGAATTTACATGGGGCGATGGTGCCGGGGACGATGCGGAACCACCGGATTTTTCGGCCATGGAAGTGGTCGGCCCTTGTCCAAAATGCAAATCCAATGTTTACGAAATGCCAAATTCCTATGCCTGCGAAAAATCTTTTGGCGCCGCCAAAACGTGCGATTTTCGCTCTGGACGAACGATTTTGAAGCGGCCCATCGCACGCGAAGAAATGGTCAAGCTGCTCGAAACAGGCAAGTCGCCGCTACTGGAAAAGTTTATCTCTAAAAAGGGCCGCCCATTCTCCGCGTTCCTGGTACGTCAGCCCGACGGCAAAATCGGTTTCGAGTTTGAAGCGCGTGAACCGAAAGCGGGCAAAGGTGGCAGGAACGCGTCCGCAGACAGCACCGGTGCGTTGCGCATTCTGGGCAAGCATCCCGAAGATGACCAGTTGATCTCGGTATATGCCGGCCGCTACGGTCCATACGTTAAACACGGCAAAACCAATGCAACCATTGCCGAGAAGGAGAAAGCCGACTCGATTACCCTGGAAGAGGCAGTGGAATTACTGGCCGAAAAATTTGGCGCGCCGGTAAAAAAATCGATCAGGAAGGCGACCAAGACTGTTGCGAAAACAACTGCAAAACTCGCTAAAAAAACCGTGTTGGCGGTCGCGCCGAAGGTCGCAGCCAAGGGACTCAAACCAGCTGCGAAAAAAAGATCAAAAGCGGCTGGCGCAGAAGTCCAAATAACAGACGCTGTCGAGACTGTTACAAAAAAGCCCGCCGCGCGCCGAAAGAAAACGGCTTAACTCGTTTTTGCTCGCCGCGAGGATCATTTAGGTTCACGCGCGCGTTCGTCGAGTCGCGGATTGCAGATGTTTGCCAGAGCCGGCGGTCGGCTTATCGCGGGTAACTATGAATAGTGGATTTACTTTCAACAGACTTGCAGCATTGAAGGTTGAACGGCCTACGCTCGACCAGTATCTGCTGCTCTCGCTGATGCTGCATGTGCTCGCCATCGTCCTGTTTGGCGACACCAGCGGTGCCAGCGCGCGGAAAGGTGAAAAATTGTGGGGCGCTTTGACGGTGACAGTGCAAAGCTTACTGCCAGACCGCAACGCGCAATTGAAAACTGACGCAGATACATCTTTCCTTGAGCGATCCGTCGCCGCCAAGCGATCGGCACCGACTGCGTCGCAGAACATCACTGCTGCTCGCGCAACAGCCGCACTTGCGCCGGCTGAACCGATTGTCCCCGCTGAAGAAACAAATGCTGCCCTGCAACTGCCTAGCGTCGAGATGCCGCCACTGATTTCCACAGAAGTAGACAAGCCAGTGACAGAATTTGTTGTGCCCAAGGCGTCGCTTGACCGTGTTCCAAACCTGGGAACGCTGACCCCGCCGAGTCCACCCTTTGCGCCATTTCCGCCCGGAACGTCACCCGTGATCGCCACCCCCGAACCAGTTAAATCATCAAAAATAGAGCGAGGGGTTGTGAAGCCTGCCGTGGCCGAATCGGAGCCCCACCCGCGCGAAGTTTTGCCAGCGCCTACGCCGGCCGTTCCGGCAGCGCCGGTTGACACAATGAAGCCAGAACCAGTACCAGCGCAAGCCATCGCGCCGCCCGCTGAGCTAAAGCCGCCCGAACCACCCGCAGTCGTTCCAACCGCGCCGCCGCCCGTTGCGCCAGTTGCGTCTCGGCCTGCGGAAGCCCCCCAAACACCGCAAATCGAGCGCGCGGTTGCCACACCTGATGCGGCCCCCGCCAAGACCAAAGTCGCTCCCACCCCTGCTGCCACATCCGGCCCGCCCGGCACGCCCAACGTCGCTAGTGAACCCGCCACCTTTCGCGACAACATAATCGCGCCGTCGATCAACCCGCCTGTATTAGGCAAGGCGCCTGGCATCGACCTCGACGCCGTACGCCGTCGAGCGCGTGAAATCGGCGGTGGCGGTCCACGAACGATTTTCCCCTTCCCCGTGGCGCCGCCGCCCACGCCAAAGACCAAAGTGCAAGAAGCATTCGATAAGGCATTGAAGAAAAATGACTGCCGCAATGCTTATGCCGACCTGGGATTGGCCGCCGTCGTACCACTGGCGTTAAGTTCGGTGCGGGAGGATGGATGTAAGTGGTAGTCGAAATAGCAAAATTTATAGGTGCTAACGATAGCAGCATGAAAATCATTTTTTATTCCCCCGACAAAAATATCCAACCATGGCTTGACGAAATAGCCGCTGCATTGCCGCGCGCAGAAATATGGGCGTGGACGCCGGAATGCGCGGCGCGTCAGGCCGACTATGCAGTGTTGTGGGCACCGCCCTTGGAATTATTCGCGTCGCAGCGGCAATTTAAAGCCGTATTCAACATCGGTGCCGGTGTCGATCGTGTGATGACCATTTCGCACCTGCTGGCGGGCGTACCGATCGTTCGTTTGAACGATGCCGGCATGGCGGTGCAAATGGCCGAATACGTTTGTCACGCGCTATTTCGTTTCGCGCGCGGCCTTGATGGCTATGAGGCCCAGGCAAACAACGCCGTCTGGAAACAGCATGGCCCGATTGATCGCGCCGCGTTTCCTGTGGGGGTGATGGGTTTGGGTGAAATTGGCGCACGGGTCGCACACGCCGTCGCGAGCTTTGATTACCCGACCTTCGGCTGGTCGCGCACATTGAAAAGCTGTCCAGGCGTTACCACTTTCGCCGCCAAAGAAGGCTTGGATAAATTTCTGCGCAGTGCGCGCGTACTGGTGTGCGTTTTGCCACTAACCGATGCGACCGAGGGAATATTGAATGCGACGACGCTTTCAACATTAAAACCTAACGGCTATCTCATCAATGTCGCGCGCGGCAAACATTTGGTTGATATCGATCTGCTCACCATGCTCGATAGCGGGCATCTTGCCGGTGCCACCCTCGACGTATTTCGCGAAGAGCCGTTGCCGAGCGGCCATGAATTTTGGGCGCACCCGAAAATTACCATCACGCCACATATCTCTGCGATCACGTTGCGCGCGCAGAGCGTGGCACAGATCGCACAAAAAATTGCCGCGCTTGAGCGGGGTGATGCGATTGATGGCGTGGTGGAAACCTTACGTGGTTATTAGCTCGACCCTGATGCAACGCGCCGACGTCGCCAGCATCTGCGATTTCGCTGGGAGCAGAAGTCCTGATCGATACGCACACGTGTCCGCGTCCCGACGATAGAGACATCAAAGACTGCCGGTTTTATTGGTAAGCCAATGCCCACTGCTATGCCAGGTTCGTTTGCGATGCCGGACATATCGCGCCGCGACGCAAGCCAGCCAAAAACCTTATCTCACACGGCCGATAACGTTGCGGGATATACGGACGCCAAAATTGTCTTCCCTGCAACTTGCCTTCGGGCAAGTCATTTTCTAAACTGTGTTCATGTTGGTTAATTAACCTAAAGGAAAACATCATGGTCAGTGTCGCATTGTGGGTACGTCTGGAAGCCAAGCCAGGCAAGCAAGCTGCTGTAGAGGCCTTCCTGAAAAGCGCTTTGCCTTTGGCTAACCAGGAGCCCGCCACGCCTGTTTGGTTTGCGTTGAAAATCGGTCCGTCCACTTTTGGCATTTTCGACGCCTTCCCCGATGATGCCGGGCGCAACGCGCACTTAAATGGGCCGATTGCTGCAGCTCTGATGGCAAACGCGGCGGACCTGTTGTCGAGTGCACCGTCGATTGAGAAAGTGGATGTGCTGGCATCGAAGCTGCCGGGATGATGGCGCGCCAAGCTAAAAAACTCATAGGCTAGATCGCCATTTGGCGGGCGTTTCCAACCACTTGTGTCTGGAAACGCCCGCCAGTATTCGATTTTAGCGGTACTGAACGCCACCTTCATGCGCAATGAAAACGGCACGTGGTGGCAGCGTTAAGCCAGCCGGCCATCACCGCGCCGGTAGGGGAAAACGAAGGGGTGCCGCCCGCGCAGGACGTCGTCCAAATGTCGCGCGGTGTGGAGAATTTGCATTCGCACTGCCACTAGTCGCCAACCGTTGACACGCTTTGCGGCACGTAAAGTCGGCCCGATTCACAATGGCGCGACCGCGATCGACGGCCGCCGGTGATGGCTCACCGCTGGCGCAATCAGGGGATACCCAACGTTTTTTTTTGAAGTAAAGTGATTTGTTGCACGGCATGCGCCAGCCATCGTTCTTGCTGTAACACGCCGATCGAAAAATCAAATTTAAGGGAGAAACCATTATGTCCTCCAGGTTGAGATTGCGCGGCATACCGCGCGGAGTAGCGGCGGTATTGGCGCTCGCGGTGAGCGCAGCAGTTATGTCTGCAGACCATGCCGAATCACCGGGTACCGATGCCGATCCGGCGGCAGACTTAGCCGACGTCTTTATCTTCCCTTCGCCCGAGTCGTCGACCAAAACCGTCGCGGCGGTAACCTTCGGCGGGCGTTCCGCGCCGCGATCCCGAATCGATGGTTCTTTCTACTGTGATTCGGGCGTTTTGTATACGCTCAATATTGATCGCGCTGATGCGGCAGGCAATTTCGACAATATTCCCGACGTGCAGGTATTTGCCAGATTCGGCAAGGATGCCGCAAACAACTGCGGGCTCCAACTCGAGAATGTGCCCGGCGCCGGTGGAACGTTTTCCGGCGCGACCGAGAAAGTCATTACGTCTTCCGGAGGAATGAAAGCGTTCGCGGGTCTGCGCAACGATCCGTTCTTTTTCGACGCGGAAGGATATACCGCGCTCATCGGTTCTTTCGCCGGGCCGGGGCAAAGCGGCGACGTGGTCGGTGCCTTCAGACTGGCCGGCAATCAGGCGCGGCGGGATTCATTTGCCTTTCGCAACGTCTCTGCGATTGTATTTGAGATGAGCAATGACGCATTGGCGCCGGCTGTAGGCGGCGTGCGGCCCAAGGTGCGGGTTTGGGCCACCACTGGCCGAGTGGCGGGGTGATGCCATGACCATGAAATTTCCTGCACGACCTTCCTGCGCCTGGTTGATTTCGAGTCTCGGCGTCGCGGCAGTTATCGGCGGTTGCTCCAACGACGCCAGCCAGACTGACAATTTCGCTTTCAACAAGGCAGCACCGGACCGTTATGTGCGTGTCGACCGCACCGGCGAGCCGGCGATTGCGACCGCGCTGTTGTCAAGGGACCCGGCAATTTCGCCGGTTGGACCGACCGGCGCGCTGCTCAACCCCGGCAACGCATCCAATACTTTTAACAACCAGCGGGATGCGTTGAATCGTGGCGACCCGGTCAACGACGCGCGTGATTTTGCGGGCCTGTTGACGGTGGGTTCGCAGTCCAATTCACTGCGCAACATTCATTACAAAGTCGGCCCGGCCCTGCGCGCGTTGGGACTTACGCCCTGCTCGACCGAAATGGTCACGCCGCCGACGAGTAACGCGCAAGTCGACATATCGGCATGCGTAGCCGTCGTGGCGCCAGTGGTTCTGCCGGATGTCATCACCTATGACCTCAACGCTGCGCCCGGCTGGCCCAATGGCCGCGGCTTCGACGACCCGGTCGTCGATCGCCTGCTGTCCGCCGCGCTGCTGCGGATTTCGGGCCCCTCGCCGCCACATACGATCAACACGCTGGTAGGCGTGATCAATCCGATACGCGACGAAACCGGCACGGTGTCCCCCGCAACGTTCCCGCATATGCGTCCGGCGCAGCCTTGAGGTGTGGCCAACACAGGCTCGGCATGGTGCTGGGCCTGACGTGCGTTTATTTTCTCATCGGTTGTGATGGTGCCGTCAAGGCCACAGGCAGCGCATCGATCCAGGCGCGCACGCCACCCGCGGCCAATTATGCGGACGAGCTAAAAAAACTTACCGCCGCGATCGACCATGGCGTCGCGCTTTCTGCGCGGCAATCCATTGACACGCTTATTCCGCACGAAGTTGTCTCGCTCTATCAGGAGCGTGCCCGGTTGACGGGGAGCTACGACGATTACGCGAAGGCCGAGGCATTGCTGGACAGCCTTTCCGCCGCGCCACGCGCTACCCCTTCGCATTGCCTGGCGGCGGCTAAACTGCACTACACTTTGCACCGGCTGGTTCAGGCAAGCGCCGCGCTAGATAGCTGTCCTACCACCGCGGAGCCGACTGAAATAGCCACGATGCGCGCAGACCTGGCGATGTATTCGGGGCGCTATCACGAAGCCGAAAGTATCTATCGCTCACTGGTTAACGACCCGGGGATCGCGCCGAATTACATTCGCCTCGGTCTGCTGCGTAAATGGATGGGCGGCCCAGGCGAGGCCGCCGCATTGCTGGAAGCAGCGGAAAAGCGCTATCACGGCGGCTCGCCGACGATGCTCGCCTGGCTCAAGCTTCAACGCGGACTGGTCGCGATCGACCGGGGGCGCTTGGACGAAGCGCTCGCGCTGTATCGGCTGGCCGCTGACGCGCTCGACGGCTGGTGGTTGATTGACGAGCATATCGCCGAGGTCCTGCTGTTGAACGGCAAGCAAGCCGACGCAAAACGGCTTTACGAGAGCGTGGTCGAGCGGACCGGCGCGCCGGAATTCATGGATGCCCTCGCCATGATTGAGCGCCAGCAAGGTAACCGCGACAACGCCCAAAAACTACAGACAAAAGCGCGTGCCCTCTACGAACAACGCCTCATTGCCTTCCCCGAGGCTGCGGCCGGCCACGCCCTTGACCATTTCCTGCAGAACTCAACAGATTCCGTGCTTGCTCTGTCACTTGCGCAAAAGAATTTCGACGCACGTCCCTACGGCGAAGCTGCCGTCGCATTGGCAAGAGCCTGGATGCTGGCGGGAAAAGCGGATCGTGCCGTGCCGCTGATCGAGCGGCAGCTAAAAAACGGCTGGGATACGGCCGAAGCCTACTGGGTTTTGGCGGAGGCCCGGCACACACTAGGCCAACAGGCGCTGGCCGAACAGGCAAAGGCTGCAGCGTTGCAAAGAAATCCTCACAGCGCGCAGATGTATTTGCGCACGGTCGGGACCGACGCAAAAAAATCCTGAAGTCAAACAGCCGGCGCTACCTGCCAGCGCAACGCAACGGGCTCGATGTTCAGAACTAAACACAAGTACTGGCGGGCTTGCCAGAGCATAAGTGTTCAGAAATCCGCAGCAGTGCTAGTATTTGCTCCTGTTATTCCGCAAAATCGCAGAAATTTGACCTGTCGCCGTCAACGCATGCGCCAATTTATTTCCGCTTTGTGCGCTGGCAGACAGTCGCGCCGCGCCGGGTGCGCAACAATCCACCGTTTACCTTTGGAACCAATATGGCCATGATGGATTTCGCCCTAATATTCGCGCATTGGCAACACACTAGGTCGTCAAGCGCGCGCCGGCAATGACCGACGCGTCGCGACACCCTTTTTCTCTCCGACGCTGGTTCTTTGTTGGCGGCGCCGTGCTGGTCGCGCTGGTGCTGGCCTTTGCAATAGGTGAGTCAATCGGCTGGCCGTTTCTCGCCCAGCCGTTGCAGCGCCTGCTGTCGGATAAGCTGAATCGTCGCGTAAGTTTCTATTCCGAAGGGAACGCGGATGAGTCTGATTTGAAACCTTTCCGGCTTCGTTTCATCGGGGGCCTCCATTTACAAGCGCCACAACTGCAGATTGCTGCGCCGGCATGGAGCGCTGCACCCCATATGCTATCGGCGCGCGACGTAACACTCGAATTGCGCTATGCAGACCTGTGGCGCGCTTATCGCGGTCAGCCGCTGCGCATCCATCGTTTACAAGCCTCGACCTTGGACGGGTATTTGGAAAGATTGGTGGATGGTCGCGCATCGTGGCAATTCGGGCCGCACCAAACACCGCCGCCACCAACGCCTGATCCTGCGCCACCCGCCATAGTACCGTTGTTTGGAAGTCTGCAGGTCGCGACCGGCTTGATTCGCTACAAGGATTTGCCGCTGGCCATCGATGTCGAAATGCGCTTATCCCTGGACAATGGCGTATCGGTGGTGAATGCGCGCCCTGTATCTGGCGACAAAGGTACCGCCGCGCCCGGGCAGGCCGACAACCTGTTCCAGTTGAAAGCTGCTGGCCGTTACCGCGATCTGCCACTAAAAGTCGAAATGGTTTCAACGGGCGTGCTGCCGTGGTCGGTGGATGAGGCGCTGCCGGTGTCGGTACCGCTGACCTTGAACGCGACAATCGGCGGTGCCAGCCTGGTCTTCAAGGGTACGGCGATGGATGTGTTGCATTTTGGCGGGTTCAACGGACGATTCACCGTCAAGGGATCGTCCCTGGCCGCCGCTGGCGACGCGCTGCGCGTAACGTTGCCGACCACTGGCGCCTTTCGGGCCGACGGTGTGGTCGTCAGGCAGGCAGATAAATGGAAAGTGGTGATCGACGATGCGACCGTGGGTGCCAGTCGACTCAACGGCGCGTTCACTTATGATGCCGGCCGCAGCGTGCATCTGTTGTCCGGTCGGCTTGGTGGCGCGCGGCTGTTGCTGACGGATCTGGGGCCCGTGGTAGGTAGCACCACCGCTGCGACGGCAGCGACCACGGCGCAGCCCTCTGCGCCGCTGACGAAAATAACCAAGGCCAAAGGCATGGTGCTTCCCGACCGTCCGTTCGATTTGGCATCGTTGCGCGCCATGGACGCGAATGTTTTGATCGATATTGGTGAGCTGGATTTGCAATCGCGTTTTTTGGAGCCGCTGCGACCGCTTCACACTCATCTGCAATTATCCGGCGGGGTGTTGACATTGAGCGATATCGATACGCGCACTGGACAGGGCAAACTGATGGGCGGCCTGAGCCTGGATGGGCGCGGCTCGAAAGCGCTGTGGAAAGCCGATCTGCGGTGGGATGGAGTACGGCTTGAACGCTGGATACATCAAGCACGCGCCGCAGACGCGCCACCTTTTATCTCGGGGCGACTCAATGGTCAAACTACGTTGAAGGGGCAGGGGCGATCGACCGCCGAGATTCTCGCCACTCTGAACGGCCAATTCCGTACCGAAGTACGCGAAGGTGCGGTGTCGCACCTGGCTGTGGAAGTGGCTGGTCTGGACATTGCGCAAGGTTTGATCGTGTGGCTCAAAGGTGATGATGCCCTGCCGGTGCAGTGCGCGGTTGCAGACCTGGTCGCGACGGACGGCGTGTTTCGTCCCCGGGTAATGGTATTGGACACCATCGAGTCGGCGATTTGGGTGGAGGGCTCGTTGTCACTTGCCACCGAAGCAATGGAGCTGCGGGCGGTAGTTACACCCAAGGACTTTAGCCCGCTGACGTTGCGAACGCCTTTATTGGTGCGCGGCACTTTCGCCAATCCGGCTGTGTCCCTTGAAAAAGGCCCACTAGGACGCACAGTGGCCACCTCGGTCCTGCTCGGCTTGCTCAACCCGCTGGCGGCGCTGATTCCGCTGATCGATCGCGGCGACCCCACCGCCGCCAAGGAAGGCGCTGCGGGTTGCGCGGGCTTGATGCAGCGTAGCAAGGCCAGGCTCCCCGCTGCCGCGCCCGTGCGATAACACCTGCTGCACCATTGGCATCGGTAAATGGGTCGTTACCGCGCTGCGCCTAACCGCCGTCGCGAGCGCCCGAAGCGCGTCAACCGCAAAATTTGGTTGCTGTGTGCGACAGCGCACCGAACTGTTGGGCACGCTCACTTATGCTGCAAGGCTTCCGAGTGTGACTTTCGCAGTCGCACCGGTCAGTTCGCGGAGCAGTGAAGGGCTCCGTGCCACGATTAACCACTTATTAAGGATGTCCCATGAATCGTTCGATGTTGACTCTGGCGGTGCTCAGTGCACTGAGCTTGGCTGCTTGTGAAAAACCAACTGTCGTTAATGTTCCCAACTCCCCTGCCCCGGTGACCGTTCCAGTTCCGGTGCCAGTCGCCGTTCCCGGACCGGCAGGCCCGCAGGGTGCCCCTGGTAGTCCAGGCATGGACGGCAATAAGGGTGAAACCGGCAAGCCTGGCGACCAGACAACGGTGATCATTACGCCGCCGCAACCCCCGCCACGGAATTAAGTTTATTTACACAATAATTTCAAGGAGAAATGTATGAGTCTAGGCACAATATTGCTCATCGTGTTGGTATTGGTGCTGGTCGGCGCGCTACCGACCTGGGGACACAGCAGGAGTTGGGGTTACGGCCCAAGTGGTGGTATTGGTCTGGTGGTACTCATCCTGGTCGTACTGTTGGTCATGGGAAAAATTTGACGGCTCCCGCCCGGCTTGTGATGGTTCAAGCGCGTAAGCGCTTGAACACACCGCTAATTTGCACAATTGTGTTGGCCCTCACCGCATGCGGTGAGGTGGCCACCCTGCCGGTGTCGGCCGGCGTTGGTCGCGATCCAGTGCTCCCGCCGCCCAGAAATACGCTGATACCAACAGTCAACATCGCACCCGCGAAGGGTTGGCCCGCCGGTGTTATTCCCAAAGCGTCCGCGGACTTGCACGTGGCCGCTTTTGCCGGCGGTCTTGATCATCCTCGCTGGCTGTATGTGCTTCCCAACGGCGACGTGCTGGTGGCGGAAACCAACGCGCCGGCAAAACCCGAAGATGGCAAGGGCATCAAGGGTTGGGTGATGGGGATGGTGATGAAGCGGGCTGGTGCCGCAGTACCTAGTGCCAATCGCATCACGCTGCTACGAGCCACCAAAGGTGACGGTGTGGCTGACGTGCGTTCGGTGTTGCTCGAAGGACTGAATTCGCCGTTTGGTATGGCGCTGGTGGGTAACTCGCTATTTGTTGCCAACGCCGACGCGGTGCTACGATTTCCTTACACGGCCGGCGACCAGCGCATCACCGCGCCAGGTGTCAAGGTGGTGAACTTGCCAGGTGGCCCGATCAACCACCACTGGACCAAGAACCTCATCGCAAGTGCCGATGGCACCAAACTCTATGTCACGGTTGGCTCCAATAGCAATGTAGCGGAACGAGGAATGGCGGCAGAATTCGAGCGGGCCGCGATTTGGGAAGTGGACATTAAAAGTGGCTCGCATCGGATTTTTGCCTCTGGCTTGCGCAATCCCAACGGGCTCGCGTGGGAGCCTGACCGCGGCGCGTTGTGGACAGTGGTGAACGAGCGCGACGAAATTGGCAGCGACCTCGTTCCCGATTACATGACGGCGGTGCGCGATGGTGGATTTTACGGCTGGCCCTACAGCTATTACGGCACGCATATCGACGAACGCGTTAAACCGCAGCGGCCAGAACTAGTGGCGCAGGCGATTACACCCGACTACGCTTTGGGCCCGCACACCGCCTCGCTTGGCCTGGCATTTTCCGCTGGCACCACGCTGCCCAAGACTTTTGCCAATGGCATGTTCATTGGCCAGCATGGCTCATGGAATCGTCGGCCTCACAGCGGCTACAAAGTTATCTTCGTGCCATTTGAAAACGCGCAGCCGTCGAGCGTCGCGCCGGTTGACGTGTTGACCGGCTTTTTGAGTGAAGAAGGCAGTGCTTTCGGTCGGCCGGTTGGCGTGGTCCTGGATAAGCAAGGCGCATTGCTGGTGGCAGACGATGTAGGCAATGTAATTTGGCGGGTGACTGCGCAACGCTGACTTACAACCCGTTGCGCTTTCGCTCAACCGGCATGTGTAGACCTGCCGATTGTCCGGCACAACCGGCGTGTAACCAGCAGGCGCATTTAACCGCGCATTAAATTTCGCAGCGCCCGCCCTATCCAACAACAGATAAACCGTGTGATCAAATATTTTGTAGCCTACGCCCCCACCACCATCGTGATGGTGGCACTCGACCTGCTCTGGCTCGGTGTCGTCGCCAAACCTTTTTATCGGCAAGGGATCGGGCATTTATTGGCTGAGCGAACCAACGTGCCCGTGGCAGTTTTGTTCTACGCGATCTTTGCCGTCGGCCTGATGGTATTTGCGGTGGTGCCCAACGCGTCTGGCAGTGAATGGAGCAAGACGCTGGTGTTGGCGGCTGTGTTCGGTTTTATTAGTTACGTGACCTACGACCTGACCAATCTTGCCACGTTGAAGAATTGGCCAATCGGTTTGTCTCTGCTGGATATGGCGTGGGGCACGACGGTGAGTGTGGCGTCGGCTGCGGCGGGCAGAATCGCGTTGAACCGCTTTGCGGCGGGAGGATTTTAATGGTGTCGGTGCGAGTACTTTTTTTAAGCACCAAGCGCGTTTGTTGCCGGGCATAGCCGCTAATGGACTTCGTTAACCTGCTGCAGTGGCCCGCGATGGCCGCCACCATCATCGCCGCATGGCTGGTTGCCTCAAAGAGTCCGCACCGACGTAACATCGGATTCTGGATATTTTTGGCAAGTAACGCCTTGTGGATCGCTTGGGCCCTGCATGGGGATGCGCCAGCCCTTATCGCGATGCAGGTAGGTTTGGCGACGATGAATATCCGTGGCGCGATGAAGACCGGCTTTGCGAGTGAGAAACAAGAGGAAGACCCCGAGCGGCCAGCGGCCGTACAAGATGCCGCCGGCTGAGCGCCATTTATTGGTGGACGCAGCATAATTAACGCATCTGTCCGACAAATCGTTGGTAAGGCGCCCTACGCAATATGCGGCGGCGAGCGCTTACTGTGGCGGATTGAGATGACGTTGGCAACAGGCGTGTAGTCTGAAATTGGAAGGCCTGAAAACCTCGCTATGAGAACATCAGAGGAAATTTTCTTGCCCTATCTGGTAGTCTGCTTTGCCATGCAGTCCGAGTTTATCCCGGCCGCGAATCACGACCAACCAACATTAATAGAAAGTTTGCATGAACGATAATCTCCAGGAGCTAATGCGCGAAGCTACGCGACTGACGCAAGCGGGTCGCTTGAACGAAGCGACCGAAATAATACAGCGTGCGCTTCGCGGCAAGTCACAGGCGGAAGCGGCCCCGGGTCACGCCGATGCAGCCGAAAATTTATTACTGACCAACCCGCTGCTGCGGCGCTACAGTGTCACCGCCGACTCTGAGACACTTTCGCCGAACGTACCGGCAACAATCCCAAGTGAAACGGCAGCCGGCGGCAATTGGACCGCTGAGCTACATCCTAGACCGCGGTCCAATCCCATTGACGTCGACGCCGAAGTCGACACCGGTCCAGGCGAGTTTGCCAACGGCTCGCACACGCATGCCGCACTTACACGCCGGTTCAAGCTCTATATACCGCCCGGTCACGCCGGTCGCGCGCTACCGCTAGTGGTGATGCTGCACGGCTGCACCCAGGACGCCGATGATTTCGCGGCGGGCACCGGCATGAATGCGCTGGCGCGCGAGCAGGGTTTTTTCGTGTTGTACCCTGCGCAATCGCAGGACGCCAATCCGTCTCGTTGCTGGAATTGGTTTCAGCAAAGTCACCAGCAGCGCGGCAGCGGCGAACCTGCCTTGATCGCCAGCCTCGCGCAGGCGGTAATCGCGCAACATGGTATAGATGAGCGCCGGGTCTATATCGCGGGTTTATCTGCGGGAGGTGCCATGGCCGCGATCGTCGCTGCAGCCTACCCGGATATTTTTGCCGCCGTTGGCGTGCATTCTGGGCTCCCACCGGGCGCAGCGGGCAACGTAATGGAGGCGCTCGCGGCAATGAAAAGCGCGGCGGCAGGCTCGGGCCTGCAAGCCAGGTCCAGCGCTATAAGGGGCGCATTGGACCCGTCACAGGTCTCGGTGCCCACCATCGTGTTTCATGGTGACCAGGATAAGACGGTGCATCCGCGCAATGGCGACCAGGTGATCGCGGCCGTACTGGGAAGCGCCACTGGTGCCAGCAAAGACAACGCTTATGCCGGCGGCAATCTGCAGACCGAGATAGGTGTATCCGCTTTGGGTCGCCGCTACACCCGTACCATCCATCGTGACGCCAACAACAGCGCCATCGCTGAACACTGGCTATTGCATGGGGCGGGACACGCCTGGTCAGGAGGCCTTGCTGGTGGTTCGTATACCGATGCCAAAGGCCCTGATGCGACTGGCGAAATGCTGCGATTTTTTTTGGCGCACCCACACCGCCTCAATGGCTGAAGCAGCCGTCGCCCGACGACGACCTGGCAGAGTGGCAGGAAGATGATGTTTGGCGCCGTCAATAGCTCAGCCAAGATTTTCTAACTTTGAAACTCTGCATCTACAGCCGCTTTCGGCCGTAAAAACCCTGCAGAGGCCCGCCAGTGCTAGTGTGTTTCCTTAATTGCGACGAACAAACTGCGCAGGATGTCAAAGCTGAGAGCCGAACAAAGAAGCGAGCCTTTCGCCGATTTTTTCCTTGAGTGGACGGTCGAGCCACGCCGCATTGGTAATAAGGCGCGATCGCCTCAGGTCGCCTTCAAAGATAGACTTCTGTTCACTGGCAAATGTAGCGTCGACGATGTTGAGCGTCGCTTCGTCGTTAAGGCGGAAAGACCGGTTGTCAAAATTAGTCGAGCCCACCGAAACCAGCAAATCATCCACGATCATCACCTTGCAGTGAAACATGGTCGGCTGGTATTGAGCGATGACGGCCCCCGCCTCGAGCAACGGGCCCCATTTGGCACGCGAGGCGCTGCCCACCGTCTCACTGTCGATATGCTCGCCAGGCACGATGATGCGCAATTTGACGCCCCGTTTCATCGCTTCAACCATTGCGCCCAGCGCAAGTTCATCAGGCACAAAGTACGACGCCGACAGATCGATCGAGCGCGTAGCGGCGGTAATGGCCATCAAATACATGAGCTGCATGCTCTCGCTTCCGCCGGTCGGAGAACTGCTGAAAACTTGCGCATGACCCTGGCCGGCCGGTTTAAGCGGCGGGAAATAGTCGGGACCGTATAGTACGTCGCCAGTGACCTTGATCCAGTTGTCCAGGAATACCGCCTGCATCTGTGCAACCACCGGTCCCTCGACCTGAAAGTGGGTATCGCGCCAATGATCCGGGTCTTGAGCATGTCCGCTCCACTGCGGTGCAATTCCGACCCCGCCGGTGAAGGCAATGCGGCCATCAACCACCAGAATCTTGCGATGCGTTCGATTGTTTAGTCGACCCAGGTGAGACCAATGCGGCGGGTGAAATTTGCGCACCTGCACCCCTGCTGTTTTCATCGCGTCGATGAGCGCCTCATCCATTTTCGCGCTGCCGACCCAGTCAAGCAGCACATGTACCTTTACGCCATTGCGCGCGCGTTCGACCAACGAGGATGCAAAATCACGACCAATATCACCCGACCAGTAAATATAGGACTCGAAGGTGATCGAGGTCCGCGCATTTCTAATCGCGTCAAGCATCGCGGGAAAAATTTCATCGCCATTCTGCAGAACCTGGTGCCGATTGCCAGCAATAAAGGGCGGCCCCAGCAGCACCCCCAGTTCATGCAGGAAGCGTGGATCTTCCAGGGCATAGTGTCGGTCGATATGCTGCTCGATTTTCTTCTCGCCGCCCGTGAAATTGATCACCAGTACCACCGCTGCGATTGTGACAAGCACAGCGCCGCCAATCCATAGCATGGTACGGTACTGAAAATAGATTAAGGACATTGACAAATTCAGACACGTCGTTGGAGCATTTGCTTTCGGTAGATCTGTGCAATTGATGCAGGCGATTGTAGACAGTGACAGCGGCGCTTGTGATTAATCGCACCAATAGTCGATGAAACAATATCGGGGTTTAGGCTCACGCCGCGGTATGTCGCGGACGCGATAGCAGGCATGACCAGAATCGGTATTTGCCGATTTTGTAAGGGCGTCTGACCATACTGCTTCAAGTAGAACGCCACAGGCCGGGGCGACTGAATCGAATAAGAACAGGACGCTTTGCCGGTTAAGATAAGCCTCTTAACCGATGCCAGCCAAGTCCGCCTTTATAATCCCGCGGCGGGTCGGCGTACGGTTTCAATCACGTTGCCCCCTTCACCTTCCCAATTTTGCACTGCCTGCTTGGTAAGCCTTTTGTTGGCAAGGGTCTTTTGATTGTGCATGCTGTTTTTAACATAACGACCTAAAACGAGCGTACCTAAACCCACCAAGACTGCGCCGAAAATGCGGGAATTACTTTTCATATAACCTCCATTGCCATTGAACCTGCATGTTGGGCTCCCCTGGGCGCATTGTTCATCGGCCAACCGCCGACGGTTTAGTAGGATTTGACTGACAACGCTGAAGGGACCGAAAACTTTGAACCGTCACGCCACCAGACGGCGTATGCTGACCGCTTCGGCGAATCAAAAATGGCCGATTAACATTTGGCAAAATGCAAGCCGGGCAAATTGCGGTCATATTTGTCAGATTATGTCCTACAGTTAACTGCGCGCTGAGCCGACGTATTGCGGATATCGATTCAAGTAACATCATTCGGTGTAAATACACCGATTGCACCCACGCATCAAATACCTCTGCGGAGTTCCCCTATGCTCGACAAAACGAAAGTAATGATCGCCGACGACCACGCGCTGTTCCGAGCCGGTCTGCGAAGCTTGCTCGAAGAGACAGGTGAGTTTGAGGTAGTTGCTGAAGCCTGCAATGGCGAGGACGCCCTGAAAGCGGTGCGCGAGCGGGAAATCGATGTCACTCTTCTCGATCTTTCAATGCCAAAGCAAAGCGGGATTGATGTACTGAAGCGCATGAAATCGCTCAAACCGGATATGGCGGTATTGATTCTCTCCATGTATCCAGAGGAACAATATGCCGTGAATATGTTGCGTTCCGGCGCGTCAGGCTATTTAACCAAGGAATCGGCTCCCGAGCAGGTGGTTACGGCGTTGCGGACCGTGCGCAAAGGTCGCAAGTACATTAGCGGGGAAGTGGCTGAACTGCTTGCAGAAACGCCGGACGCCTCGACTACCCCGCTTCACGGCGCGTTGTCACAGCGGGAATTTCAGATTTTCTGTAAATTGTCGGCGGGACAAAGTGTTTCAGAAGTCGCCGCAGAACTATTCTTAAGCGTCAAGACGATCAGCACTTATCGCACCCGCGTGCTGGAAAAGATGGGCATGCACAGCAATGCTGACCTGACTTATTATGCAATTAAAAACGGCATAATTCAGTGACGGTGGTATGAACATAAGGCAGTCAGCTTCGGAAATTGTTGACAAAAATTCCGCGTCGGCAACAATTTTGCAAGGACCTGGTTCCATGGAAGGCGTAGCGAAGAATTCCCCGGTGCGGGTTTACCTCGTTGAAGACTCGCCGCACGTGCGGGATCTGCTGCTGGATTTCCTGAACGTTCCAGGTGAAATAGAAATAGTCGGCTATGCAGACACAGAAGCCGAATCGGTGGCAAATATACTTGCACAACCAGTGGACGCGGTGATTGTCGATTTAAAGCTCCGCGAAGGCAGCGGAATGGCGGTAATTGAAAAACTGCGCAAGTCAAACCTCAGCCCGCAGCCGAAGCTGATCGTGTTTACCAATCATGCCTTTCCGGAAATAAAGCGGCGCGCAATGCAGTTGGGCGCGGATTATTTTTTCGACAAGTCCGCTGACTACGACGGGGTGCGTTCGACTTTGCAAAATATGCGGACGTATTGAGGTTTGGTGTGTAGGCGTTGGCCGTTGCTGATCCCGCTATGACGGGATTTTTATTTTGGGGGCGCGCCCATAGCAGACAGAAATCGGCGTCTGTCCTACACTGTGTAGGCCCACCGTCCGATGCGGTTTTGAATGAGGCGTCGGTACTCTGGTTATTGCCGCACCGCGAGGCGATCGTGCGAAGTGCCCGTTGTGTCGACAACCCATCCCACGTACGGAGACGAGTAATGCTTTATTACGCAGCAGTTTTTTTCATTATCGCCATCGTTGCTGGGCTACTTGGATTTGGCGGTGTCGCCGCCGGTGCTTCGAGCATCGCCCAAGTGTTGTTCTTCATTTTTCTGGTGTTGTTCCTGGTTAGCCTGGTCGGCGGACTGATGAAGCGCAGTAAATAGTTTTTCCATCCACCCACTAAGGAGTTTGTATGAATACCAATCCAATGAAAGTTTCATCCAACGGCGCAGACGGTCTTGATCGCGTCACCGAAAAAGCCCACAATCTGGTGGAGTCGAAGGATCAGGTAGTGAGTGACTTCAAATCGTTGTTGTCAGAAGGTGAGAATTTGTTCAAAAGTGCAACCGCTGGTGGTGACCAGGCGCTGATTGCCGCGCGTGATAAGTTCAAAGAGCAACTTGCGGTGGCCAAGAACAAATATGCCGAGTTGCAGGACGCCACCGTCAAACAAGCCAAGCGCGCTGTCGCGGTCACCGATGAATATGTCCAAGGCAATCCGTGGACTTCCGTCGCCGTCGCCGGCGGGGTCGGCTTGCTTCTCGGTATGCTCATCATGTCGCGTCGCGAGAACTGATAATGCAGGCAGATGCGTCCAATTCGGCACCTGCGACTGGAGCCGAAGGGCTCCTGTCGCACCTACGCCAACTGGGCGTTTCTGTGCTCAAGCATGCGGCAATGCGGGTCGAATTGTTGTCCATCGAGGTTCAGGAAGAAAAAGCCCGGCTAGTCCAGTTGGCAATCAGTGCTGCGGTATTGAGCGCGCTATTGATTATTTCACTGGTGTTGGTGGCGATTGTGGTTTTGGCGTGTTATTGGGATACGCCTCACCGCGTCTCGGCTGCGATGACCCTGGCGGGCACATTTTCCGCACTCACCGTAGCGGGCGCATTTTATCTGGCAGCACAATTGCGTCGGTCGACCACGCTGTTCTCGACCAGCGCACATGAGCTCCGGCGCGATGCCGCCGCGCTTGTTGAAGCAGCACCACCAAGTTGATGATGACGAATGTTGGCCACCCGCAAGTAGCTCTGCCCTTGACAGTGCGACGCGCTGCGCTGTTGACGCGCATCCAAGCGGCACGCGAGGAAACAGCAATTGCGGGGCGATTGGTGGCCGAAGATTTGAGAAAGACCGAGCGTTCCATCTTGAGCGGATGGAAGCTTTTGAAAATTACCGCTTTGGCCGCAGGTTTGGTATGGGTCTTCAGTGCTGCGTCTCAGGTGAATCGTGGGCGTCGATTTTTAACACTCGCAATCAGTTTGCTTTCCATCGTACATCGGGTAAGGCGGATTGGCGCATTGTTGACCCCGCTTGCAAAATTAATAGGGAACAGGGATAAATACAATGAAACACGTAGCTACTGAAAAGAAGCCAGCAAACAGCAAACCCACGATGAGCAGTACCGCCACGCTGCGTGCCAACGCAAGGCGCAAAATCGAGGAGGGTGCGGTAACGGTCGGCTATGCCGCCAATCGCGAACAAGTCATCAAGATGTTGAATGACGCGCTGGCGACTGAAATCGTTTGCATGTTGCGTTACAAACGACACTATTTCATGGCGACCGGCGTGCACGCGGAAAGTGTGGCAGTTGAATTTCTGGAACATGCAAAGGAGGAAGAGGAGCATGCGGATGCGATTGCCAAGCGCATTGTGCAATTAGGCGGCGAGCCTGATTTTTCACCCGATACCCTGACAAAACGCAGTCACGCCGAATACGTGCCGGGCAAAACATTGGTCGACATGATCAAGGAAGACCTTGTTGCCGAACGCATCGCCATCGATAGTTACCGGGAAATGCTCGAGGTAATCGGCAGCGACGACCCTACTACGCGCAGAATGATCACGTGGATTCTGGCGGTAGAAGAGGAGCATGCCGACGATTTGGCAGGCTTGCTTGATGCCGGTCGCTGACCGGAGCGCCGCTGCTACCATTTCGTCACCCGAAATCGTCGACACGGTAGCGACGATAATTGCCGCCGACGTCACCGCCGCGTTGCCCCATCCGCTGCCCACTGAAGACACGACCTCCGCCGATATACCCGCGCACGTAACGGCGCAAATCGCCATGGCGGTCGAGTCGGTAGTGAATAAAGGCGAATTGCCTTCAGTTGGCGTGGCGCGCACGCGCAGTCGCGGCGCTTTACCCGTAGTGGGTCTGTTCGCGCTGGCGCTGGTCATGGCCATTTACTTGGGACGCGCAGTTTTAATGCCAATATTATTCGGCATGATACTGGCGGTGGTGCTGGCGCCGGTCGTAGAAAAATTATCGCGTCTGCGCATACCCGAGCCAATCGGTGCCGCACTCGTCATGTTTGCCATGGTCGGTATATTGGGGATGGGCATTGAATTGTTGGTATTGCCGGCCTGGGATGTGCTTTCCGAGTTGCCCATGCAGGTACAGAATCTGTTGGCAGAGTTGCTCGCTTGGGTGCGCAGTTTCCGCCTTGGCAGCTGGCTTGCGCCACGCGATGGCGCGGATTTGACCAAGCAAGCCGCCGCCCAGGGAATCACCATGACAGGCGCAGTATTAATGTTGGCGCAAAGCTTCATTGTTTCGGCCGTCAGCGCCATGCTTCTGGCGTATTTTTTGCTCTCCTCCGGTGATCTTTTTCTGACCAAACTTGTGCGGGTGCTACCCAGCGTCCGCGACAAGGTGCGTGCGGTCACTGTGGTGCGGACGGTGCAACGAGAAGTGGCAACTTATTACGCCAGTGTGAGCATGATTAATCTTGGCCTGGGTTTTGCGGTCATGCTGCTGACATGGGGGTTTGGCTTGCCCATGCCGTGGTTCTGGGGCGCCCTGGTGGCCCTGCTAAATTTTGTACCTTACATCGGTGCCGGCGCCAGCGCGGTGTTGCTGCTGCTGGCCGGCATGGCGTTCACCGAATCCACCGGCCAGGCACTGCTGCTCATGTCCTGTTTTGTCGGCATTACATTTATCGAAGGGCAGTTAATCAATCCGCTATTGGTGGGCAAGCGTCTGGCGCTCAATCCCACCATTGTCTTTGTGGCTCTTCTGGTCTGGGGGTGGTTGTGGGGCGTGGGGGGCTTGTTGTTGGCGGTGCCAATGCTCATCATCACCAAAAAATTTGCCGATCAGATGCCGGGTTGGGAAGCGGTTGCAGAATTTCTCGCGCGATGACAAAAATTTCCGACGCTAGTTTCTATAAAATTTTAGTCATAAAACGATAATTAATTAATTCGACCTGTTAAGCGAGTGTATCAATTTGGAGGCACCTTTTCTCGCAATTGCCCGTCGTCATCGCTGGCCCGCCTTGGCCGGATGGGTCACGCTCTGCATGGCGGTCGGCGTCATCACCGGGTTGTTATTTAAGCCCGGCACCTGGTACCTGTCGCTCGATAAGCCATTCTTCAACCCGCCCGCAGGCTGGTTCGCGCCGGTATGGACGGTGCTATATGTTGCAATGGGTTTGGCCGCCTGGCTGGTCTGGTGCGTGCCGGATTCGGTTGAACGCAAACAGGCGTTGCGCCAGTTTGGCGTGCAACTTGCCTTGAACGCCGCGTGGACGCCGGTTTTTTTTGGCGCACATTCGCTGGCAGGTGGACTGACAGTGATCGTATTGATGCTGATTGCCATTGCCGTCACCATCTGGCGATTTCGTCCGCTGAACAAAGCTGCCGCCGCGCTGCTGGTGCCGTATTTCACGTGGGTATCATTTGCCACTTTGCTGAATATTGCGCTGTTGGCACTGAACGGAAATGTTTAATCAGCCTATCCACCATTTACGCAGATTGCCGTTTGGCGGGCATTGACGGGCATTTTTGGTCTGTGAAGCCCGGCCCTATTGGAGTTTGCAGTTTCATCCCCATCTGTGATTCAAACGATGCGTCAACCGACGCAGCCTGCACCGGAGCAAAATGTGATTGAACTGACCATTAACGACATGACCTGCGGAGGCTGCGTAGCCAGCATCACCCGCGTGGTGAAAGGCCTGGATCCGAATGCCAGCGTAGCTGCTGACGTCGCAAACAAACGCGTCAAGATCGAAAGCGTGATCAAACCCGATGCGTTGATCGCGCTGATTGCGCGGGCTGGCTTTCACCCGGCGATGGCATAGAAGTTTTAAGGCTCTCCGCCGGCAGCGGCGCGAGTGCAGTTGGCGAGCGCTTGAACCGCGAAAAAAATTGAACAAGCCCATTAGCATGCATATCACCGGTATGACTTGCGCCTCCTGTGTGGGACGCGTCGAAAAAGCGCTCGCGGCGCTGCCGGATGTCATCGCCGCGACCGTTAATCTCGCCACCGAAACCGCCACCCTGACCCCGCTCGCGCCGATCGACCTGCACAGGGTAATCAATGCAATCGAAAAAGCCGGCTACGGTGTCACCACACAGGCGATGCCTCTGCACATTGTCGGTATGACCTGCGCATCCTGCGTCGGTCGCGTTGAACAGGCGCTCGTTAAGGTGCCCGGCGTACTGAACGCGGTGGTGAATCTGGCCACCGAGCGCGCTTCCGTGCAGGTTGCCACCGGTGCATTGAACGTCAGCGCACTGATCGATGCCGTTAAACGCGCCGGGTACGACGCCACCACGGTAGAGGCATCGGCATCCCAACCTGCCTCGTTCATCAATCCCGCGCTGCCCGTTATCCTCGCCGCGCTGCTAAGTTTTCCGCTGATGGTACCGATGCTCGGCGCAACGTTCGGCAGGTCCTGGATGTTGGCCGGCTGGCTGCAGTTTTTATTGGCCACACCGGTGCAATTTATTCTTGGCGCGCGTTTTTATCGCGCCGGTTGGAAAGCACTGCGCGCGAAAACCGGCAATATGGACTTGCTGGTTGCATTGGGCACCAGTGCGGCATACGGCTTAAGCGTCTATCAATGGCTGACTGCTCCAATTGGTGCGACGGTGCATCTCTACTTTGAAGCCTCCGCTGTTGTGATCACGCTGGTGCTGTTGGGCAAGTGGCTTGAGGTGCGCGCCAAACGTCAAACGACCGGCGCGATTCGTGCACTCAATGCTTTAAAACCTGAGCGTGCGACGCTGCGCAAAGATGGCGTTGATACCGACGTTGCACTTTCGGCTGTGCAGATTAACGACTTGGTGCTGGCCAAGCCTGGTGAACGGATCGCGGTTGACGGCGAAGTGATTGAAGGCGAAAGCCACGTCGACGAGTCGCTTATCACCGGTGAAAGTTTGCCTCTCGCCAAGCGGGTGGGCGATCACGTTACAGGCGGCGCGGTGAATGGCGAAGGCCTATTGCTGGTGAAAGCGGTTCGCGTTGGCGCGGAGAGCACGTTGGCGCGGATTGTAAGATTGGTTGAATCAGCGCAAGCCGAGAAAGCGCCAATCCAGCGGCTGGTGGATCGCGTCAGTGCGGTATTTGTGCCGGTGGTGCTCGGCATGGCACTGCTTACCTGGCTTAGCTGGGGATTTTTTACGGGCTACTGGCAGGCGGGACTATTGAATGCCGTTGCGGTACTGGTGATCGCGTGCCCTTGTGCGCTTGGTCTTGCAACGCCGACGGCGATCATGGTCGGCACCGGTGCCGCCGCGCGCCACGGCATTCTGATCAAGGATGCGGTGGCACTTGAAGTTGCGCACCGCATCAACGTGGTCGCGTTTGACAAGACCGGTACTTTGACTGTCGGGCGACCGACCCTGACCGACGCTATCGCCATGGACGGCAATCGCGTGTCGCTCATCCGGTTGGCCGCCGCAATACAGCGAGGCAGCGAACATCCGCTGGCGCATGCAGTTGTCCAGGCGGCCATCGCCGAATCGATCGAGACATCAACTGCGACCGACGTGAAGGCGATAGTTGGTCGCGGCGTGATGGCGAACGTCGACGGCGCGCGATATGTCATTGCCAGCACGCGTTATGCGCGTGAATTGATCGCTGAACTGCCGCCGTTGGCGATAGCAGCATCTGAACGTTTGCAGGCTGTCGGCCGCACGGTATCATGGCTGCTACTTGTTGGCTCGACTCCGCGGGTGGTAGGCTTGCTGGGGTTTGGCGATAGCGTAAAGCCAACCGCGAAAACCGCGATTGAATGCCTGCGCGCGCTCGGCGTGCATTGTGTGATGCTGAGCGGTGATAATCCCGGCAGTGCTAATGCAGTTGGGCGCCAATTGGGGATTGACGATGTGCGGGCGGAGGTGTTGCCCGCGGATAAGGCAAGAATAATTGGCGAATTAAAAGCCAACGGTGACGTTGTAAGCATGGTGGGCGACGGCATCAACGATGCGCCCGCGCTTGCTGCTGCGGATGTCGGCATTGCCATGTCCACCGGCACTGATGTCGCCATGCACGCAGCCAGCATCACCTTGATGCGAGGCGATCCGGCGCTGGTGGCCGATGCCATCGAAATTTCCCGCCGCACCTACGCCAAGATTCGGCAAAATTTATTCTGGGCATCCATTTACAACGTGGTCGGCATTCCAGCGGCGGCGTTGGGGTTACTAAATCCGGTCATCGCCGGTGCGGCGATGGCGTTCAGCAGCGTCAGTGTGGTGTCGAATGCGTTGTTGCTCAAACGCTGGCGTCGGGTGGGCGAGCAAGCTTCGCAGTAGATATTAGGCAATCGGGTTTTGAATGCCACCGTCCACGCAATGCCAGTCAGCGGTGCGATAATTAAGGCCTGAATTGGCAGAGTGCAATGACCAAGCCACACGAAGTCGCCGACGACCACCAGCCTGATGTTCCGCTCCTGAAAAGACTGGGCCCCGGTTTGATCACGGGTGCCGCAGATGATGATCCGTCAGGCATCGCCACCTATTCCCAAGCCGGTGCACAGTACGGTTACAGTCTACTGTGGAGTGTGCTGTTCACAACACCTTTAATGATCGGCATTCAGATCGTCAGTGCGCGCATCGGTCGTGTCACCGGGCACGGGTTGGCGGCAAATATCCGCGAACATTTTCCGAAATGGTTGCTTTATTTTATAGTCTCATTATTGCTGGTCGCCAATACCATCAACATTGCGGCTGATCTGGGTGCCATGGGCGCCGCGCTGAAATTGTTGATCGGTGGCAAGAGCGCGATTTATGTTGTCTTGTTCGCGCTGGTTTCGCTGGTGCTGCAGATTTTCATCCCCTTTCCGCGTTATTCGCCTTTTCTGAAATGGCTTACGCTGGCCCTGTTTGCTTACGTTGGCACGGTACTGGTAGTCCACGTTCCGCTCGAAGAGGCGATCAGTGGCGCGCTGCTCCCACAGCTTTTTTTTAATCGCGAGTATGCGGCGCTGCTGGTCGCGGTTCTCGGTACCACCATCAGCCCGTACCTCTTTTTCTGGCAGGCCTCCCAGGAGGTCGAAGAGCAGCGCGCCACGCCGGGCGACGAGCCCTTGATCTTGGCACCCCAACAAGCGCGCGCCAACTTCAGGCGCATCAAGTTTGATACCTATATCGGCATGACGTTTTCCAACCTGATTGCTTTTTGCATCATGCTCACCACGGCCGTCACCCTGCATGCAGCCGGCATCACTGATATCCAATCTTCTTCACAAGCGGCCGAGGCGTTAAAGCCTCTAGCGGGCGACTTTGCATTCCTGCTGTTTGCCATGGGGATCGTCGGCACCGGCTTACTGGCGATTCCGGTATTGGCAGGCTCGGCTGCTTACGCCGTCGCGGAGAGCTTTCGCTGGCCGATTGGTTTAGGATTACCGCTGGCGGAGGCGCGTGGCTTTTATGCGATATTGAGCATCGCAACACTGCTTGGTGTGGGTATCGTGTTCTCTGGCCTGGATTCGATCAAGACGTTGTTATGGGCCGCGATTGTGAACGGGGTGATCTCGGTACCAATCATGGTGGTCATGATGTTGCTCGCCGCGAAGCCGGCGGTGATGGGCGAGTTTGTGGTGAGACGCAAACTGAAGGTGCTCGGCTGGTTCGCCACGTTGGTGATGGCGACTGCGGTAGTGGCGATGTTTGCCTTGATGTAGTAATTCAACAGACACGATTTTCCGGTGGGGTAGCGAAATGCGGGATTCATCAAAACCGATGCCGCTGGACGGCCTCAAAGTGCTGGAGATGGGCACGCTGATTGCAGGTCCATTTTGCGGGCGGCTGCTTGCCGAATTTGGTGCTGAAGTCATCAAGATCGAAACGCCGGTTGAGGGCGATCCCTTGCGCAAGTGGCGAAAGCTGCATGAAGGCACCAGCCTTTGGTGGTACGCGCAGGCGCGAAACAAAAAGTCGGTCACGGTGAACCTGCGCGAGAAGGAAGGACAGGAAATTGTCGGGAAACTCGCACGCGATGCCGATATCATTGTTGAAAATTTTCGCCCAGGCACGCTCGAAAAATGGAATCTGGGCTTTGATGCGCTGGCAAAAATCAACCCCAAACTCATCATGGTGCGATTGTCCGGCTTTGGCCAGACCGGGCCGTATAAGGATCGGGTCGGCTTTGGCGCCATTGGCGAATCGATGGGCGGCATCCGCTACCTTACCGGTTACCCGGATCGCGCGCCGGTGCGTGTCGGCATTTCGCTTGGCGATTCACTGGCGGCAATGTACGGCGCAATGGGCGCGCTGATGGCGTTGCATCATCGTCACAAAACCGGTATGGGGCAAATGGTGGACGTGGCTTTGTACGAAGCAGTATTTTCGCTGATGGAATCGATGCTGCCCGAATTTGGCATGGGTGGTTTTGTGCGCGAACGTACCGGATCCTCGCTTCCCGGCATCGTGCCCTCAAACACCTATCTATGTAGTGACGGGCAGTATGTGGTGATCGGTGCCAACGGCGATTCTATTTTTAAACGGATGATGACGGCCATTGGGCGCAGCGATTTGGCGAATGACGCAGGCGTAGCCGACAATGCGGGACGAACGGCGCGCACCGAAAAACTCGACAGCGCGATCGGCGCGTGGACGGGTGCGAACACGTTGACCAATGTGCTGGCTGTGCTGGGCAAAGCCGATGTGCCTTCGGGGCGTATTTATTCGATCGCCGACATCGCCGCAGACATGCAGTATCAGGCGCGTGACATGATCGAAAAACATAAACTCGGCGATAATGAAGACCTGTGGTTACCGGGGATTGTACCGAAACTGTCCGCGACGCCGGGCGGGACCAAATGGATCGGTCCGAAGCTGGGGGCGCATACCGCGGAAGTGTTGAGTGAAATCGGCTATGACACAAGCGCGCAGGATGATTTGAAGAAGCGGGGAATTATTTAGCCCCTGTTGCCCTTATCCCAACGCTTTGCCGATAATGATACGTGAAACGCGTGCAACGACAGCCGCAGGAAGACTACATGAAACAACGCATTTGTATTAACGATGTCGCCGTGCGCGATGGTTTCCAGATCGAAAAAAATATTATCTCGACCGAAACCAAGATCGCGTTGATCGATGCCCTGTCGGCAACGGGCATAGCCAAAATTGAGGTTACCTCATTCGTGCATCCAAAGTTGGTGCCGAACATGGCTGATGCGGTGGAGGTGCTGACCAATATTAAGCGCAACGCTGACGTGACCTATAGCGTGCTGGTGCCGAATCTCAAAGGAATGGAGCGGGCTATTGCCACGCATAACCTGCATGGCAGGATCGATGAAGTCAATGTAGTCATGTCGGCATCAGAAACGCACAACCGCGCCAATGTGAATCGCACAGGCGACGAATCGTTCGCCGATTTTGCAATCATGGTAAGCCTGGCCAAACAGGCCGGGATTCGCATTAACGGCACCGTCTCAACCGCTTTCGGCTGTCCCTTTGAAGGCCACGTACCGGAACAGCGCGTGCTTGCTTTCGCCCAACGCTATGTCGACCTTGGCTTCGACGGCGTCACCCTGGCGGATACCACCGGCATGGCCAATCCGGCGCAGGTCGAACGCTTATCCTCTGACGCGCTGTCGCTACTTTCGGCTATTGCTTTCACGCTGCACTTTCACAACACCCGCGGTATGGGCCTGGCCAATGTGGTGGCTGGTATCCGGGCGGGTATCGTCAGTTACGACGCCTCGCTGGCGGGTCTTGGCGGCTGCCCTTTTGCCCCGGGTGCCACTGGCAACATTTGTACCGAGGATATGGTGAACATGCTCGAAGACATGAATTTTGACACCGGCGTCGATCTCGACAAACTTTTGGCCGTAGCGGTGAAAATGCCACTTATCGTCGGCCATGAAGTGACCGGGCAGGTAATGCGCGCCGGTAAGACCATGCATTTGCACCCGGTACCGGCAAAGCTTTATACGCAATGATCACTTATCAAGAAACGCATTGTGGCGAGAATAATATTTCAGCAAGGCACTTCAGCCGGTCGGTCGACAAGTTAAACATTTTCCTGTTTTTCAATTTCAGGTTCTAACCGCAATATTTTTACCGATGAGGAGCGAGCATGTTTAAAAAAACCACCAGCGTCGCGTTGATACTGGCGACGGCATGTACCGTCATGTCGATCAACATTGCCCAAGCGCAGGCTTTGGAGAAGAAAAAAATCACCATCGCTGTTGGCGGCAAAGGCTTGTTTTATTACCTGCCGCTGACGATTGCGGAACGTCAGGGCTACTTCAAAGATGAAGGACTGGAAGTCGAGATTCCCGATTTTGCCGGTGGTGCAAAGGCGTTGCAGGCATTGGTCGGCGGCAGTGCTGATATGGTGTCTGGTGCGTTTGAACACACCATCAACATGCAAGCCAAGAAACAGCCAATAACCGCCGTGGTACTGCAGGCGGGCTATTCCTCGATCACGCTGGTAATGGCCAAAGACAAGGCGGCGAAATATAAGTCGCCCAAAGACCTGAAGGGATTGAAGATCGGCGTGACAGCACCTGGTTCATCAACCAACATGTTCGTTAACAACCTGCTTGCCAAGGACGGACTGAAGCCGACTGATATTTCAATTGTAGGTACGGGCACGGGTTCGGGCGCGGTGGCAGCGATGGAAAAAGGCGAGCTTGATGGTATGTCCAATCTTGATCCGGTCACGAGCCAGTTGGAGGCGAGCGGAAAATTCGTGGCTGTTGCCGACAGCCGTACTGAAAAAGGCATGAAAGATATTTACGGCGGCGATTATCTGGCGTCGTGTATATATGTCAATTCCGATTTCACCAAGAAAAATCCCAACACCACGCAGGCCGTGGTGAACGCGATGGTGCGCGCGTTGCGCTGGCTTGCCAAGGCCACACCGGAACAGGTGATGGCGGTGGTACCGGAGTCCTATATGGGGGGCAATCGTGGGGTATATAAAGCGGCACTGCTAAAGAACATGGCTGGTTATTCGCCGGATGGGCAGATGAGCATGAAGGCGGCGCAGAATGTTTATAAAGTGTTGAAGCAGTTCGAACCTTCGGTGATTGCGGCGGGCGAATCGATCAACCTGGCGGCGACATTTGACAACCACTTCGCGGTGAAGGCTGGCGCGAAATACAAATAAAGTCATGACCACGGCCCTCTCATTCACCAATGTCACCGTCACCTTCACCGGTAAAGGAGGTGGTGCGGGCTACACGGCGGTGAAAGACACGACGCTCAATATTGCCGACGGCGAATTCGTCTCGGTGGTCGGGCCGACCGGATGCGGCAAATCCACGCTGCTTAATATCGGCGCCGGATTGTTGAGGGCGTCGAGCGGTGAAGTCAAGGTATTCGGTGAACCGTTGATGGGCTTGAACGCGAAAGCGGGCTACATGTTTCAGGCCGAATCGCTGATGCCATGGCGTTCGGCACTGGATAATGTCACCGCCGGGTTGCAATTTCGCGGGATAGGCGCGGCAAGTGCCCGCGCCAAGGCAGAAGACTGGCTCGAGCGCGTCGGCCTCGCGGGGTTTGGTAATCGTTATCCGCATGAAATGTCCGGCGGCATGAGGAAGCGCGCAGCCCTTGCGCAAATGCTGATCCTCGATCCCAAGATCATGTTGATGGATGAGCCTTTTTCAGCGCTCGATATTCAGACCCGCCAGCTAATGGAAAACGAACTGTTGCAGTTGTGGGAACAGGACAAGAAGTCGGTCATTTTCATTACCCACGATCTGGAGGAAGCGATCTCGCTTTCGGATCGCGTCATCGTGCTGGCAGCTGGCCCGGCGACACACCCAATAGGCGAATTCTTGATCGATTTGCCACGACCGCGTGACGTTTCGGAAATCCGCATGACATCGCGGTTCCTGCAATTGCACGAACAAATCTGGCACACGATGAAAGCGGAAGTGTTGAAAGGGTATGCGCAGACCAGAAACAAGGTGGTGGGATGAAAAAAATCCCCGTCTGGTTCTGGCAGGTTGCCCTGCTTATCGCAATCTTCGTCATCTGGCATATCGCGACCGCGCCGGACTTGCTGCCGCCTATTTTTTTTGACAACGAGTATCGCGCGGCGTTTTTCTTCGGCGAGCCTGTGAAAATTTTCTCGGCAATATGGGTGTGGTTCAACAGTGGTGAAATATACCCGCACCTTTGGGTAACCCTACAGGAAACTATCCTGGCCTTTGCGATCGGCACACTGTTAGGCTTGGCGGTCGGCCTTTGGCTTGGGCTGACATCGACCGCCGCCGCGATTCTCGATCCGTATGTGAAAGCGATGAACGCGATGCCGCGGGTGATTCTTGCGCCCATTTTCATGGTCTGGTTCGGGCTCGGCATCTGGTCCAAGGTGGCACTCGGTGTGACACTGGTGTTCTTCATCGTTTTTTTCAACGTTTACCAAGGGGTGAAAGAAGTTTCACCCGTGGTGCTGAATAACGCCCGCATGCTTGGTGCCAATCGCGCACAACTATTGCGCTACGTGTATTTGCCGTCGGCGACCTCGTGGGTATTTTCCAGTCTGCACACCTCCGTCGGTATGGCGTTCGTCGGTGCGGTGGTGGGTGAATACCTGGGTAGTGCCAAAGGCGTGGGATATCTGATTCATCAAGCCGAAGGTTCGTTTGACATTAATACCGTGTTCGCCGGCATTTTGGTGCTGACGGTGTTCGCGCTGCTGCTCGATTTTGCGGTGACGTTCGCAGAGAACAAACTTCTGAAATGGCGGCCGCAGCAGGCGGAGACGGAAACAACGTAAGTAACTCGCTATCCGTCGCCCAAGTGGTTTGACGAATAAGGCCACCTGGCGGGTATTTTCAAACAAAAATGGCCGGAAAGCAGCTCCATTGGCGAAGTTTATATTTCCGCATTCAAGCCCAGTTCCTGAATTTTCCGCGTCAAAGTATTCCTCCCGATACCCAGCAACATCGCCGCTTCAATCCTGCGCCCGCCGGTGTGTTCCAGCGCCTTGCTAATCAGCGACGCTTCAAACGATCGATTGAGCCCGCCAAAAATTCCCTTTTCCCCGCGCGCCAGCGATGCCATAACTTCGCGTTCCAGCGCCCGCCGCCAACTGCTGTCGACCGGCACCGCGTTTTTGTCGCCCGCCGTGCCGCGCATATCGGCAGGCAAATCGGCCACTTCAACCGTTTGTGCAGGTGCCATCACGGTAATCCAGTGGCAAAGGTTTTCAAGTTGACGGACGTTGCCAGGAAATTCCTGTTGCGACAGAAATGCGAGCGCGGATTCGGAAAGACGTTTGGCATCAACATTCAATTCACGCGCGCTCTTGGCCAGAAAATATTTCAGCAACAGTGAAATATCCTCCCTACGTTCGCGTAGCGATGGCAGGCGCAAACGAATGACGTTAAGGCGGTGATACAGATCTTCGCGAAATAATCCGGCTTTTACACGTTGATCTAGGTCCTGATGGGTCGCCGCGATGACGCGCACATTCGCTGTCATCGGCGTGTGGCCACCAACCCGATAAAATTGTCCGTCTGACAGAACCCGCAACAGGCGCGTTTGCAAATCAGGCGGCATGTCGCCTATTTCATCCAGAAACAATGTGCCGCCATCGGCTTGTTCGAATCGTCCGCGACGCATCGTCGCTGCACCGGTGAAAGCACCGCGTTCGTGGCCGAATAATTCACTTTCCAATAAATCTTTTGGAATGGCAGCAGAATTGATGGCGATGAACGGCTTGCCGGCGCGCGGGCTATGGCGGTGGAGTGCTAGTGCAACCAACTCCTTGCCAGTGCCGGATTCGCCGGTAATCAATACCGTCGCATGAGACTGGGAAAGACGACCAATGGCACGAAAAACTTCCTGCATAGTCGGTGCGGTGCCAAGTATTTCGGGCACGTCACTATTGATGTCATCGATTTGCGATTCGCGAATGGACTCATCTAGCGCGCGACGGATCAATTCGACAGCATGGTCGACATCGAATGGCTTCGGCAAATATTCAAATGCCCCACCCTGGAACGCCGCGACCGCACTTTCCAGATCCGAATAGGCTGTCATGATGATGACCGGGGTCGCCGGTAACTTGGCTTTCAACTGCTGCATGAATTCTAGCCCCGAAGCACCTGGCATCCGGATGTCGCTGATAACAACCTGCGGCGAACTATGCTCCAGCGCGTCCAGTGCGTCCTGCGCGGCGACGAATGAGCGAAAAACAATGCCCTCCCGCGAAAGCGATTTTTCGATTACCCAGCGAATGCTTTTATCGTCGTCGATGATCCACACTGGTCGCATGAACTGCTTTCAAGAATGTTGGAATGATTCCGGGGTTGGCTCAATTATTCGCACCGGCAACAGCACCGTAAACCGTGTTTGTCCGGGCACGCTTTCGAATTCGATAATGCCCTGGTGCTGGTTGACCAGGTCTTGTGCAATCGATAATCCCAAACCGGTCCCGCCATCGCGCCCAGATACCAGTGGGTAGAAAATTTTGTCCTGTAACGCGCTTGCGACGCCCGGGCCATTGTCGATAATGTCGATCATGATGGCGTAGCGGTAGCGCACGCGCGCGAGGGTCGCCTGCCGTGCAATACGGGTGACGATGCGGATTTCACCTCGGCCCTTCATCGATTGCGCCGCATTTCTCGCCACATTCAGCAAGGCCTGGATGAGCTGTTCCTTCTCGCCAGTCAATTCAGGCAGGCTGGTGTCATAGTCACGCACGACGCTAATGCCATCGGCAGCGGGGAATTCAGCCAAAATCAACATGCGCACGCGTTCCAGCACTTCGTGAATATTGAGTCTGACCAGCTTTGGCAAATGATGCGGTGTCAGCAGGCGATCCATCAATGCTTGCAGACGGTCCGCTTCTTGCACGATTACCTGCGTGTACTCTTTCAATTCGATATGCGGCAGTTCGCGTTCCAGTAATTGCGCCGAGCCGCGGATGCCACCGAGGGGGTTTTTGATCTCGTGGGCCAGATTGCGAATCAGTTCGCGATTGAGTTGTTGATGCGCAAGTATTTTTTCTTCGCGAACAATTTTCATTTGCTGGTCCTGCTGATGAAACTCCAGTGTCAGCCGCTGCCCTTCCGTCGGCGAAGCCATGCAGGCGGTGTGCAAAATGGCGGCAGCCGCGGTTTCGAGCGTCAATTCGTTTTCACTGAAACTGGCGTCATATTTGACTGCCTGATTGAGCAGGGCAAATAGCGCCGCGTTACCGCCATGCGCCGAGAACAATCGTTCGAACGAAACACCGAATGCATTTTTCTGGCTAAAGGCAAACATGGTTTCAGCTGCGGGATTCGCATATTTCACTGCAAATGACCGGTCGAGAATAATCACCGCAGTGGAAAGCAGGTCGAGTCCGGCATACATTGGAGAAGGAGGGGGCAACATTTTTTATGCGATGCAAAAATAAAATATAAAAAGCAAGTTTTGCGCCACTAACATCCAGGTACCAAGCGCGCCATTCGAGGATACCGTTTTTAACCAGTCGGCGATAAAAAAACGCCGAAGGCTCTTCACCTTCGGCGTTTCAAGTATCGATCGGCAACCCGATCGAAAGGAGACGTACTTACTTACGGCTGATCAACTCTTCACGCAGTTCAGCAATATTGACTTCATGCATGGCAACTTGGTCTTGCAAATTGCGCACGCGCTCGAAATGGCGCTCAATATCGGCGCGAACGTCGGCACTGCCAGGCGCTTTTTGCGGCATTAACGTTGCCGCAGTGGCAGTTAACGCGGATTGCATTGCGCGCATGTCGCCCGACCTGCGCCGCTCCTCCGCAAGTGCCAGGCGCGCGCCCTCCAGCGATATTTCTTCGGTCTGGATTTCGCTATGCAAAATGCGCTGTCGAGTATCGGCGCGTTGCTGACGTGCGCGCAGTTGTATGTTTTCACTTAAGACGAGGGTGGCTACTGTCGTTGGCGGCGGTACGGTGGATACGGAGGCGCTCGGCGCTAATGTTGGAGGGGCGGCGGAGTTCGCGACCGCCGGTACGGCAACAATTGAATAGGCAGGCGATGACACGCTAGTCACTTTCGCCACTGGTATGACGCGGGCCGCAGTTGGTTGAACCAGCGATACCATCGCGGCGCTGGGCAAAGAGGGGAGCACCGTCAGGGGTTCCAATGCCACTTTGGCACCGCCTTTGATCGGCGAATTGGCGTAAGTGACGCGGCCGCTTTCGTCAACCGACTTGTAAATCGTTTGCGCATTCTGTGCAAACACCATCACAGGCAGGATGGCCAAGTGCGCAACGACACATTTTGCAAGTTGATTCATTGCGTTTCAGCCCGGATTATTCACCCAGCGCGTCCGCATTAGAAGGCCTTATAGCATACGACCGGCAAAAATCTTTTGCAATACAATGACTTGTGGTCTGACCTAAGGCCGAACACTACCAGTAGTTAATGGTCCTCTAATGCCCATCGGCGTGAGCAATTTTTACCGTGCCGCGTATTGCCAACAAGGCAGGGGCAAAAAATAGGGCGGAAAGATCCAATCTTTTCCGCCCTCGCTTTTACTGATAACGCGTGGTGACTACGCATTACTGCCGTGCAATTACTTGCCAACCCTACCTATAAAGAATAGTACATATCAAATTCAATCGGATGCGTCGTCATGCGAAAGCGCGTCACTTCCTGCATTTTGAGCTCAATATAAGCATCTATCATTTCGTTGGAGAATACGCCGCCGCGGGTGAGGAACTCGCGGTCCTTGTCCAGATAGTCCAGCGCCTGGTCGAGCGAAGAGCAGACGGTCGGTATTTTGGCATCTTCCTCCGGCGTTAGATCGTACAGATTTTTGTCGGCGGGGTCGCCCGGATGAATCTTATTCTGCACGCCGTCCAGACCTGCCATCATCATCGCAGCAAATGCAAGGTAGGGGTTCGCGGTTGGATCCGGGAAACGCACTTCAATGCGACGCGCTTTGTCTGATTGTACGTACGGCACACGGATCGATGCCGAGCGGTTGCGGGCGGAATAGGCCAGTTTCACCGGTGCTTCGAAGCCTGGTACCAGCCGTTTATAGGAATTGGTACCCGGATTGGTGATCGCATTTAGCGCACGCGCATGCTTGATGATGCCGCCGATGTAATACAACGCGAATTCAGAAAGACCAGCGTAGCCGTTACCCGCGAACAGATTTTTGCCACCTTTCCACACTGACATATGGACATGCATGCCCGAGCCGTTATCGCCGACAATCGGCTTGGGCATGAAGGTAGCCGTTTTGCCGTAGCTGTGTGCGACGTTTTGCACCACATATTTAAGCCGTTGGTTCCAATCGGCGCGCTTTACGAGTGTCTCGAACTTGGTGCCAATCTCACATTGTCCGGCGTTTGCGACTTCGTGATGATGCACTTCCACTTCCACGCCAACGTCTTCCAGTGCTACGCACATTGCTGACCGGATATCCTGCAACTGGTCCACGGGCGGTACGGGAAAATAGCCGCCCTTAACCGTCGGGCGATGGCCTAGATTTCCGCCTTCAAATTTTTCAGCAGTCGACCATGCGGCTTCTTCGGAATAAATTTTGCAGGAGCTTCCCGACATATTGTCCGACCATTCCACCGCGTCAAATATGAAGAATTCCGGTTCCGGGCCAAAGTAGGCGACGTCACCGAGGCTGCTTGATTTCAAATACGCCTCAGCGCGATGTCCAAGCGAGCGCGGATCGCGGTCGTAACCCTTTCCTGTTGACGGTTCAATCACGTCACACGAAAGCACCAGCGTGGGTTCATCGTAAAAAGGATCGATGAAAGCGGACTCCGGGTCCGGCATCAAAATCATGTCGGAAGCCTCAATGCCTTTCCAGCCGGCGATCGAAGAGCCATCAAACGCGTGTCCCTCGGTGAATTTATCTTCGCCAAATGCTTTAACCGGCACGGATACATGTTGCTCTTTGCCCTTGGTATCGGTAAAACGGAAATCAACGAATTTAATTTCGTTTTCCTTTACCATTTTTAGTACATCTGCGACTGCCATATTGCTCTCCTGATTAATATGCTGAAAGTTGCTAATTTTAAATGGTTGCCGTGCCAAAAATTTAGCAGAAAGCATGCCACTCAATGACAATGCCTAAGCGATTGATTAATAATAAAACACCCACCTCGCGTTTGATTTGCCGCACCTGTTTGGGGCAAATTGAGATTGCGCGCACCATTTTGGTTCGGTTACTTTTTTCGGATGATGGCCATCATACATAACGCCACTCGTTCGCCTGTAACCGGTTTGCAGTGGTCAATTTTGTCACGCCGCCTTAAATGACCGATCGTTATGCTGTTATTGGCTGTCCGGTCGCACATTCAAAGTCGCCGGAAATTCATGCCGCGTTCGCGCGCGAGTTTGGCGCGGACATCCAGTATGAACGTTTGCTTGCATCACCCACGGGGTTTCTGAAACGGATTAACGCGTTTCGCATTAGCGGTGCTTCAGGTGCCAACGTCACCGTGCCATTCAAGCGCGACGCGTTCGCCTACGCAAATGAACATACCGCGCGTGCCGCGCGCGGCGGGTCTGTGAATACACTCAGTTTTGCAGGCAACAGAATTGTTGGCGACAACACCGACGGCATCGGCCTATGCCGCGATATTATCCAAAACATCGGCCAGTCACTACTTGGAGCCAGAATATTACTGGTTGGTGCCGGTGGCGCAGCCCGTGGCGTACTGGGCGCGCTGCTCGACTGCCAGCCGGAAACGCTTGCTATCACTAATCGTACGTCGGCCAAAGCGGAGGTAATCGCCGCTGAGTTTGGCGCAGATAACGTAATGTGCGTGCTTGGTCCCGCTGCGCTGGCGTCGCGAAGGTTCGATATATTGATCAATGCGACCTCCGCCAGCCTTACGGCAAGTATGCCGCTGGTACCGGCATTTTGCTTTGACAAAAACGCACTGGCCTACGACATGATGTATGGCAAAGGTCTGACACCCTTTCTGGCACTTGCCGCCAATACCGGTGCACGAACCGCAGACGGATTGGGGATGCTGGTGGAACAGGCAGCAGAAGCTTTTTACATTTGGCGCGGCGTTCGGCCTTCCACCGAACCAGTTATTAATATGTTGAAACAAGGCGCACCGTGATTGGCTGGGCATTCCGCTATTTGTTTGTAATCCTTGGTCTGATCATTGCCGCAGTTCTTGCTTATCAGGGCTATGTGGCGCTAAAACTGTGGTGGTGGGAGGATCACAATCCGGCGTCGACCGCATTCATGGACGCGCGGCTGGCAATAATGCGCGAGAAAAACCCTGCGGCAAAACTACAGCAGCAATGGGTGCCCTACGAAAAGATTTCCCACCACCTGAAACGCGCCATCCTGGTGGCTGAGGATGACCGGTTCGCAGATCACGAAGGCTTTGATTGGGAAGGCATTCAGAAGGCGATGGACAAAAACCAGAAAAAAGGCAAAGTCGTCGCCGGCGGGTCAACTATTTCGCAGCAACTCGCAAAGAATCTCTTTTTGTCGGGTGAGCGCTCGATGCTACGCAAGAGCGAAGAGGCGCTAATCACCTTGTTGATGGAGCGGATGCTCAACAAACAACGCATCCTGGAAATCTACCTTAACGTAATTGAGTGGGGTGATGGTGTGTTTGGTGTCGAAGCGGCCGCACGGCATTATTTTGACATTAGTGCCGCGCAGCTTTCCGGGGAACAAGCCGCGAAGCTGGCGGCCATGGTGCCGCGGCCGCGCTTTTATGACCGCAACCGCAACGCACCGTGGCTGCTCAAAAAAACGCAGATTATTCTCGGCCGTATGCCGCGGGCGCAGCTGCCGTGAAAGTCGACTTTGGAGCTTGTTGACTGGATCTTTTTTGGACCAGCGAAGCTTATTGCCATCTGGCACTATGCGGGTGTCTTAATTGCCGCTCTATTTGTCGGCGTGCAAGCCTGGCAGTCGCTACGCAAGGGAGCATTGTTTGAACGCCATTTTTTTCGCGAAGCGCCGGTCTTTGCGGGACTGCTCTGGTTGATTTTCAATCTTTACGAATTGCAATTTGCCGCGATTTCCGCGCAAATGCCGGGAAGCAGTACGCTACGAATGGATCTGATTATCCTGGTGCCAATTCTTTACGTACTTACGATCGCCGCGATGGCGTCGATTTACGCGCAACTATTTTACAAACGCGCGGACAAGTAGCGTCCCACCCGCAACCAAGTTACGGCGTCGACTACGCGGGCAGCGTTACCGGCTGGGACGATCCCGCCGCGGCTTGTTTGGGCCGCGAGGACGGGAATTCGAACGTCGGGTGACAAAGAAGTGTGTTTTCATATGAATAATCCGATCCGGCGGAAGCGGGCCGAAGCCTTCTCTACACGGATCGGATTCCAACGATTACCTTAGCGAGACATTCAGCCCATCGGTTTGATGAGCGGCGTGATCACCGGGGTGACCATCGGCGCCGGCCTTACGGCCATGGGTTTCGCAGCGGCTTTCTTCTTGGGAGCAGCCTTCTTCTTGGCTGGTTTCTTTTTAGCAGCAGCTTTCTTTTTAGGCGCAGCTTTTTTCTTGGCGGCCGGCTTTTTCTTGGCGGCTACCTTCTTTTTAGCGGCGGGTTTCTTCTTTGCTGCGGGCTTCTTTTTCGCTGCCGGTTTTTTGGCTGCGGGCTTCTTTTTTGCTGCCGGTTTTTTGGCCGCTGGTTTCTTTGCTACTTTTTTTGCTGCTGGCTTCTTTGCTGCTGGCTTCTTTGCGGCTTTTTTAGCTGCCGGCTTTTTCTTGGCTGTTGCCATGATCAAACTCCTTTCGATGGTTGGACCGAATTGCTTGTATATAGCGCCGCGTTGATTTGCCGCACTACCAAGAATTCATTCTGTCGAACGATTGAGTCAGGACAACTGCGCAGACTGGGATTCAGGTGCAGAGCAACCTCACTCAACCCGTACTGCTTTCGGCATTCCAATCATAAAATAAAACGAGTTTGCCATCAGCAACACGAGCACTTGGTGAAGCGGATTCTATTACAGAAGTTTTTTGGAACACCAGTTTTAACGCGTGTCTAGAGTGGTTATTTGCACACGCAATTTGCAAATTAGTATCGTTTCGATACTAATCAAGTTCCGCTACATTGGATTGTAGACGTTCGAGCCGAACCAGATCATCAAAACTCTCGCGTTCGCGGACCACAACCGCATGTTCGCCATCGACCAATACCTCTGCTGCGCGGGGGCGCGAGTTGTAATTTGACGACATCGCAAAGCTGTAAGCACCTGCTGACAAAATGGCTACAACATCGCCTTCGCGTGCCGCCAGTGCGCGCGCATGAGCGAGCACATCGGCACTCTCGCAAACGGGTCCCACCACGTCGTAAATTGCTGTCGTGGTGTCGGTGCGGGGGCATCCCGCCATCACGACTTCATGATGCGCCTGGTAAAGCGCAGGACGGATCAAATCATTCATCGCCGCATCGATCACCAGAAAGCTTTTGCTGTCTGTCAGTTTCACGTATTCCACCCGGGACAGCAGCACACCGGCATTGCCGACTAATATCCGGCCCGGTTCCAGCAGAAGTTCAACCTTTCTGTCCCCCAGGCTCGCCTGCAACGCGCGCGCATAACTGTTCAAATCGATGGCGGTCTCATCCTTGTATGTGATGCCCAGCCCGCCACCCGGACAAACGTGATCCACGACCACGCCTTCCCGCGCGAGCGCATCGGCCAGTGCCACGATGCGTCCCATTGCCTCCTGCAGCGGCGCGTCATCCGTGAGCTGGGAGCCAATGTGGCAATCGACGCCAACGACCTGAATATGCGAAAGCAGCACGGCGCGCTGGTATACCGCCATGGCACGCTCAACGGCGATCCCGAACTTGTTGTTTTTAAGACCGGTGGAAATATACGGATGCGTCTTTGCATCCACATCGGGATTGACGCGAAGGCTGATGCGGGCCTTGCTGCCAACGCGGGCGGCGACCTCGTTGAGCCGTTCCAACTCCGACTCGCTCTCGACGTTAAAACATTTAATATTCGCTTCAAGCGCCATTCGCATTTCAGCAACCGTCTTGCCAAGTCCTGAGAACACCACCTTGCCGGGATCGCCGCCGGCCTTCAGCACGCGCATCAATTCACCGCCGGAGACTATGTCGAAACCGGCGCCGAGCTTGGCAAACAGGGCTAGAACCGCGAGGTTGGAATTGGCTTTGACCGCATAACAAATCAGGTAAGGTCGGCCCCCGCGGGCGATCCTTAATGCGTCATCGAGTCGTTGATAGGCACCCACCAGTGCTGCTTTGGAATAAACGAAACACGGTGTACCGAAACGCGCCGCAATGTAGTTGAGTGGCAGGCCTTCCATCATCAGTTCCCCGTCTGGGCGGAGGCGATGGACGCCGAAAGTAAGCAAATTGGAACTCATTTCGCGGCACCTGATGAGACCGTTTCAGCTTTTGGTGAAGGCCGCTCTTGCGGTAACTTGAGGGCACCCTTCTGACCGCACGCGGCGATGCAGGCTGAGAATATCAAAGCGGCTAGAATGAAGGCAACGTGGCGCATGGCAGAGTGAGATTAAGAGATGGCGGACGATTTGAAAGGATGGTATCACGGGTATGAATACGCAGATTCTGGCCGACGAGAGCGCTTTTCACGCGCGTGTGGATGCGGTGTTTGCCGCGATTGAAGCGGCAATCGATGGTGGGGAGATTGACGTAGATAGCGAAATTAGCGGCGGTATTTTGACGCTGGAATTCGACAATCACAGCAAGGTGATAATCAATCGCCAGACTTTTAATCGCGAAATTTGGGTGGCTGCTAAATCCGGTGGCTTTCATTTTCGTTTTGATGGTGCGGCATGGCGCGATACGCGCAGCAGTGAGCAACTCGCATCACTGCTGTCGCGCGTCATCTCTTTGCAAAGCGGAAATGTGATGTCAATCACAATTTGATTCTGCAATTGGCGAGATACACCGCTTGTTAAAAGTAAGCGTCCGGTTTAGTATCGGGTCAACACCAAAAATACTTGGTTAAAAATCGACTTTGAAAAGTGTCGACTCGAAACTAGTTTTTGCAGGAAGCGATCCACGGCAATAAAAATGCATAAGCTGAACACTGATATCGACCGCTGTGGATAAGAGCCCCGAAGTACTTCTGGAGTTGGTTGAGCGCTTGGGCAATCTGCTGCGCGCTGAGTTTCGCCGCGCCGGTGCCGACGAGCAGTTGCAGCCAGTACATGTGCATGCCCTGGTCTACCTGACGCGTGCCAATCGGTACTCGAATACACCACAGGCGATGTCTGAATACCTCGGCTTGACCAAAGGCACCATGTCGCAAAGCCTGCTGCTACTCGACCGACGCGGACTGATTGAACGCTATCAGGACGATCTCGACCGTCGCGTGGTGCGGCTGCGACTTTCTACCAGCGGTGAACAATTCTTGTACGATGCCCAGCCGCAAATCGCCTGGCAGCACGCCACCCGTAACATCAGCCCCAATCGTATCCGCAATGCCGTATCAGCCTTGCGCGAAACCCTGACTACTTTTCAGGCCGACAATGAAGGCCAGCCATTTGGTACCTGTAGCGGTTGTAGGCATTTTGAACGCCTGTCTGCGCGAGCCTACCGCTGCGGATTGATGGGGGACAGGCTGTCGGGGCCGGAGACGCGCAAGATTTGCTGGTTATATGAGGAGAAGGGTGCTGGCAGCGAGGAAGAAGAGGAGTAGCGACGCGGGGTGCTTGAAATATTAACTGGCTTGTCTTTGTGTTTTCATTGGAACGAGGGGAACACCCAAGGTGACAATATGGACTTAGAGCCAGGCAGGGCGCAATTCGGTTGGTCATCTGCCGGTAAATAGGCGACACGGCGTTTGCCGATAGCGCGCCGAGAAGAATACTTTGTCAGCGGGGCAGCGACAGACGCTGCCTGGCCTTCTCCACCGCTAACCTTACCTGCCTCGGTGCGGTCCCACCAATATGATCGCGACTGGCGACTGAGCCCTCCACGGACAGAACGGCATATACATCGTCCTCCACCAACATCGAATAGCCCCGCAAGACATCCAGCGGCAAGGCCGACAATTCCTTGCCTGACTTTTCCGCATCGCGCACCGCCCGCGCCACCGCTTCATGCGCGTCGCGAAACGCCAATCCCTTCCTGACCAGATAGTCCGCCAGGTCGGTTGCAGTGGCAAAGCCGCGCTCTGCTGCCGCCGCCATGCGCGCTGTTCGCACTTCGATTGCTGCTGCCAGATCAGCCATAATGGTGAGCGAATCGCGAACCGTATCGACGGTGTCAAACAACGGTTCCTTGTCTTCCTGATTATCCTTGTTGTAGGCCAGTGGCTGACCTTTCATCAACGTCAACAGCGCAACCAGATGTCCATTCACCCGTCCGGTTTTGCCCCGGATCAGTTCAGGGACGTCGGGATTTTTCTTCTGCGGCATGATGGATGAGGAATAGCAGAACCGGTCGGGCAGGTCGATGAAGCCGACGCTTTGACTCATCCAGATGATCAATTCCTCGGAAAACCGGGAAAGATGGGTCATTACCAGCGCCGCAGCGGAAACGAATTCAATGGCGAAATCGCGGTCGGACACGGCGTCCAGCGAATTCTCACAGACGCCATCGAAACCCAATTCCTCCGCCACCGATTCGCGGTCGATCGGGTAGCTGGTGCCGGCCAGCGCGGCAGCTCCCAACGGCAGGCGATTCACGCGCTTGCGGCAATCAGCCATGCGAGCTTCGTCACGCAACAACATTTCCACGTAGGCCATTATGTGATGCCCGAACGTCACCGGTTGCGCCACCTGCAAATGCGTAAAGCCGGGCATGATGGTATCGGTATGCCGTTCAGCCAGCCCGATCAGCGCTGACTGCAGAGTCCGCAGCCGGTCGATAAGACCGTCAATCTCGCCGCGCAGCCACAGCCGGATATCAGTGGCGATTTGATCGTTGCGGGAGCGGCCGGTGTGCAAACGTTTACCCGCGTCGCCAATCATTGCGATCAGGCGCGACTCAATATTCATGTGCACATCTTCAAGGTCGATCCGCCATTCAAATCGTCCCGCGGAAATATCCGCTTCGATCTCACCCATTCCGCGCTCGATCGCGGCCAGGTCATCCGGCGTGATCACGTCCTGCCGCGCCAGCATTCGGGCATGTGCCAAAGAGCCAAGTATGTCGACCGAAGCCAGGCGTTGATCGAACGTGACAGACGCGGTGAAACGCTTGACAAGCTCCATTACCGGTTCCGAAAATCGGCCAGAAAAATGGCCCTTCAGGTCCGGCGATACCAAATTTGCAGGCCGGGGCGCACGTGGCTTATTCGACATAAGGCATTATCAATCTGTGGAAAAATCGCTCACAATCGAGTCATGATGAGTATAAAGCATCGTACTTCCGGGCAAACCTTATCGGCTGCGCCAACCACGGCGAGGGTGCGGCTGCCTGATTTTTGTAATCTTGGCATCATGTTGCGGCTGTTGCTGATCGTAAACCTGCTTTGCTTTGCCGCTGCCGTGGTGCGTGCCGAGGCGCGCGATCTCTGGCAACAATTTCTGTTCATTTCAGCGGTAGCGCAGCCGGCGATCATTTTTTCGTTACTGGTCATGTGCGCGCTACGAAAATTGTTTGCCAAACTACACTACTGGCAGGCGATCACGGCGATTCTGCTGTTGGAGGCCATCATCGGCGCGATGTTTTGGTGGTGGCTGGAAATCATTACTCCGTTCTCGCAACCGATTTCGCCCTGGCAGTATGGCTTTTTGTTTGCGTTTGCCACCGGTTTTGCGCTGCTCTACCTGGATTTGCGTTCGCGCGCGCTTTCTCCCGCGCTGACCGAGGCACGTCTGCAGGCCTTGCAGGCGCGGATCCGGCCGCACTTCCTGTTCAACAGTATCAACGCCGTATTGTCCCTGATCCGTTCCGAGCCCAAACGGGCCGAACGCATGCTTGAAGACATGGCGGAGCTGTTCCGCGTGCTGATGGCAGACAATCGCAAACTCACGCCGCTGACTGATGAGATCACGCTCTGCAAACGCTATCTGGAGATCGAAGAAATTCGCCTCGGTGAGCGGCTGGTGGTAGTCTGGAAAATCGATGGCATGCCGACCCACGCACTGGTGCCGCCGTTGATTTTGCAGCCGCTGGTCGAAAACGCCGTCTACCACGGCATCGAGCCTCGCCTGGTGCCCGGTACGCTAACAATTGAAATCGTCTCCAGGGGCAAGCACTTCAGCATCAAGCTCACCAACCCCTTTGATACCGATTCTTCGCATGTATCAGGTAATCGCATGGCAATTACCAACATTAAGGAGCGCTTGCAGCTACACTTTGATGCCGAAGCCAGCTTAAAAGCGGAAGTCAAGGATCAAACCTATGTGGTCAAGATCACTTTGCCGGTGCGTACCCAGGATCTTTAATCGCCGCCAACGAAAATAAGCCGCCACGATAATGCCGCCGACTTTACCAAACCCCGCTGCCCGCATTCTGATTGTCGATGATGAAATTCCCGCGCGCCGGCGCCTACGCGATTTGCTCGACGATTGCCGGGACCAGTTTCCGCTGACGATTGCCGATGAAGCCGCCAACGGCGTGGAAGCCCTAGATATCATCAACCAGGGCGGCATTGATATTGTACTTACGGATATCCGGATGCCGATTATGGACGGGCTGGAAGTGGCGCGTCATATCGCCGGCATGGACGCGCCCCCCAAACTCATTTTTGTAACGGCATTTGATCAATATGCCGTTAACGCGTTTGAACTGAACGCCATCGATTACCTGTTGAAACCGATCCGCCAGGAACGCCTGCTTACCGCGCTGAACAAAGCAACCACCCTCAAACCGGCACAGGCCGAAGCAATCGCCGGGTTGGCGCAGGCAAGACGCAAACACCTGTCAATCCATGAACGCGGCAAGATAGTACTGGTGCCCCTGGACGATATCTTGTACCTCAAGGCGGAACTAAAGTACGTCACGGTTCGGACAGCGCAAAAGGAATTTCTACTTGAAGAATCGCTGACCAAGCTTGGCGAAGAGTTTAGCGGTTTGTTTATTCGCATCCATCGCAATACACTGGTGGCCACGAAAGCCGTGGTTGGATTTGAAAAAATGGCCGATGGCGGTGCCGATAGCGAAGGCGACCAGCAACTGGCGGGAAAAGAAGAAAGGGGCGAAAGCGGCGCCACCCACTGGGCGGTAGTAATACGCGGCATACCTGAAAGGCTGGCGGTGAGCCGGCGGCAGCAGCATGTGGTGAAAGACTTTTAGAAATTTGCTTGCACCCCCGTTGCCCCGCAGGTAATGCATCGCCATTGCACAGTGGCCAAAACAATCGTACTACCTTTAGCTGCGTGCCTTCAATTTCGCAAACGCCGCTGGCATCGCGCCCGGCGAGGTGGCAGCCACGGAGATCGCCGACTGACGGGTATTTTCAGGCTTTTTTGGTCTGGAAGGCGCACCAATACTAGTGTCTGAATATTTATCGCTTGGCTTGGCGGATTCGTTCAAGCGCATCGTCAGCGCGACCGGTTAGCGTTTCTCGTCAACTTCCACCACCTTAACTTCCACCACGTCACCTGCTTTCACAACATCGTGAGGATTCTTCACAAATTTTTCCGCCAGCGCGGAAATATGCACCAGCCTATCCTGATGTACGCCGATATCAACAAATGCGCCAAATGCGGCCACGTTCATCACCACACCTCTAAAATTATGCCAGCCTGCAGGTCGCGCAGGTTTTCCACGCCGTCTTGAAAGGCAGCGATTATGAATGCGGGTCGTGGATAGCGTCCTGGTTTTTCTAACTCCTTCAAGATTTCGCTCACGGGTGGCAAGCCAAAGCGCGCGTCAAAATATTTCTTGGCGTGCAATGATTTCTGCAGCTTGCCGTCGCCCATCAAGCCTTCCAGGTCTGTTTGAATGTCCGC